>JADHLK010000036.1 GCA_016780695.1 Alphaproteobacteria bacterium
ATAATCAGACAGGATGCGGGCCAGCATTGGACAGGGAACAGCCCGATGCGTTAAAGCTTAACGACCCTGTATTATAGAAAACGCTCGAAATTCAGATGCTGAGATCAGCCACCCCTGCAAAAAACGCCGCTTCGGACGGCTGGTATGTGCCACGCCTGGAGCGGTTCTGGCGGCAATCGCGGTTTTTTGATTGGCAGATGCCCCGCCAGCTGCCAGCTGAAGGGTTGCTGATCCTGCAAGATCCTTGGCGCGGGGATGCCCGCCGCGGCAATTTAATCCTGCAAGGCCACCTCCCCGGAGAGCGGCTGACCCCGGCCTATCATACTTTTGGCTGGCTGCGTGATCTGCGTGATTTTGGCGGTCAGGCGGCGCGCGGGTTGGCCCGTGAGGAGATCAGCAAATGGATTCATAATAACCAGAGCTGGCAGATGGATATTTGGCGGCCAGATTATATTGGCCAGCGTCTGAGCCATCTGATTTTTGCCTGGGGCTGGTTTGCCGATTCAGCAGCTGAGGATTTACAGTCGGATATTGCCCGGTTGATTCTGCATCAGGCCCATTGTCTGATGATGGATTGGCCAAGGCTGAATTCCCTGCAGCAGCAGATAGTCGCGTTGAAAGGGCTGATTATCGCGCGCACCGCCCTGCGCACCGAAAAGCGGGAGATAGAGGGGCTGCTGGAAGTGCTGCTGCCGAAATTGCGGCAGCTGTTGAACCCGGATGGCGGCCATATTTCGCGCTGTCCAGAAGATCATCTCAAATTGCTGCGGGATATTTTTGAATGCCGCATTGTCGCTGCCCAGATCGGCATAGAGCGCAACCCGCTGCTGGAAGACCTTATCCAGCAAATGGCCCTGATCGCGCGGATGTGGCGGCATGGCAATGGCAGCTTTGCCCATTTTCAAGGGGCGGGCTGGACGGCTGCTTCGGAAATTGAGGATGTTCTGCTGCGCTGTGGCCAGCGGGGACGGATCACCCAATTTGCCCCGCAGACAGGCTATATCCGGCTGGCTTCCGGCCGTAATACGCTGATCATGGATGTCGGCAGCCCGGCCGCCCCGCCACCCAAGGGAGCCGCCTCCAGCCTGGCTTTTGAATTTTCAGTAGCCAATCAGCTGTTTATTGTGAATGCCGGGCAATGCAGCAATGATGACCGGCTAAACAAGGTGCTCTGCCAGACTTCGGCGCACAGCACGCTGACCATTGATGCGATGAATTCGAGCAGCAGCGATGGCAGCCGCATTGCCCGTATCCTGTCTGCCGAGGCGGGCCCGACAGAGGGCGGCCTGCTGGCTGAGGCGGGCCATAATGGCTATGAGGCCAGCCACGGGCTGATTCACCAGCGTCAGCTCTGGCTGGCCAATGGCGGCGGCAATCTGCGCGGGCGTGATGAGCTGGTCTATACTGGCGGGCCGGGCGAATTGCCAGCTGAGGCGATTATTCGTTTTCACCTGCATCCAAAGGTCAGTGCTGCGCCGCTGTCAGGCGGGCGTGTTTTGCTGAAAATAACCGGCCAGCAGGCAGGCTGGGTTTTTTCCGTGCGCCGGGCCGATACAAGGCTGGAGGCATCCGTCTATACTGAGGATGGGCGGCGCATCAGCTGCCAGCAAATTGTGCTGCGGGCCAGCTTGGCAGATATTCGCCATAGCGGAGCAGCCAGCATCAGCTGGGCGTTTCGGCGCGGCAGCTGACACCGCTGCCTTGTCTGTCGGCGATTGTGTTTGCCTGACAGATAGGCCATAAGGGCCGCAGCAGACTTGTGTTCAATTAACGACAGGCTTGGACAGATGGGCAAGGGCTTTATTCCGGTGCAGCGGGCACTGATCTCGGTTTCAGACAAGAGCGGGCTGGCGGAGCTGGCGGCCGGGCTGGTAGCAGCCGGGGTCCATCTCATTTCCACTGGCGGAACCGCACTTGCCCTGCGCGCGGCCGGCCATAAGGTGCAGGATGTGGCTGAGCTGACCGGCTATCCAGAGATGATGGACGGGCGCGTAAAGACGCTGCACCCGGCAGTGCATGGCGGCTTGCTGGCGCGCCGTGACCGCGCAGAACATCTAGAGGCGCTGGACCAGCAGACTATCGCGCTGATAGATTTGCTGATCGTCAATCTCTACCCGTTTGAGCAGACCGTGGCCCGTCAAGCCGCAGCAGAGGAAACCATCGAAAATATAGATATTGGCGGGCCTGCCATGATCCGGGCGGCAGCCAAGAATCATGATTTTACCGCTGTGGTGACAGACCCACAGGATTACGCCGAATTGCTGGCCCAGCTGGCCAAAACAGGCGGCACAGATCACGCTTTGCGGGCCGATCTGGCAGGGCGTGCCTTTGCCCGCACCGCCGGTTATGACAGCGCGATTGCCAGCTGGATGGCCAGCCGAATGACCAGCCAAACTGGCGGCCAGACCGAGCCAGATGCCCTGCCTGACAGGCTGACCCTCTCCGCCCGGCAGGCGGCACCGCTGCGCTATGGGGAGAATCCGCATCAGCAGGCAGCCAGCTATATCACCGATGCGGCCAGCCCCTCGGTGCTGAATGCACGCCAGATACAGGGCAAGCCGCTTTCTTATAATAATCTCCATGACGGCGATGCTGCGCTGGCGCTGGCAGCAGAATTTTCTGGCCCCAAATCTTCTGGCCCCGAATCTTCTGGCCCAGAATATGCCAGACCGGCTGTGGTAATTGTCAAACACGCCAACCCGTGCGGGGTGGCAGCCCTGGACAGCCTCGAAGCCAGCTGGCAGGCGGCCCTCGCCTGTGACCCGGTCAGCGCCTTTGGCGGCATTGTTGCAGTCAATCAGCAGCTGGACGCGGCCACCGCTGCCGCCATTGCCGAGATTTTTACCGAGGTGATTATCGCCCCGGATGCCAGTGAGGAGGCCTGCGCCATTCTGGCCAAAAAACCCAATCTGCGCCTGTTGCTGACCGGCGGCATGCCGGATGCAAGCCGGCCCGGTCTGAAGCTGAAATCAGTGGCAGGTGGGCTATTAGCCCAGAGCGTTGATAACGGCCAGATCAGTGCTGATGATTTGCAGTTTGTCACGGAAAAAAAGCCGGATGCGAACCAGCTGGCCGACCTGCTCTTTGCCTGGAAAGTCGCCAAACATGTAAAGTCAAATGCGATTGTCTATGCCCGTGATGGCGCGACCGCAGCGATCGGGGCTGGCCAGATGAGCCGCCTTGATTCCAGCCGTATCGCCGCCCGCAAGGCTGAGGATATGGCCGCCCATCATGGCTGGGATGCCCCGCGCACAGTTGGCTCGGCGGTCGCATCAGATGCGTTTTTCCCGTTCCCCGATGGTCTTCTGGCAGCAGCTGAGGCCGGGGCCAGTTCAGTCATCCAGCCGGGGGGATCAAAAAATGATGCCGCTGTGATAGAGGCTGCAGATGCGGCCGGGCTGGCGATGGTCTTTACCGGGATGCGCCATTTCAATCACTGATCTGTCCTGTCTGGGACGCCTGCCAGATTTTTTTCATCAGGCTGGGCAAGCCGGTCTCCTCCGGCACCGCCCAGAACCAGCCCGCTGGTAAGTCTGCCCCCCCTGCCTCAGCCAGACAGAGGGTCATGCTGGCGTGGAAATGGGTGAAGGTGTGGCGCACCTTGGCCGGCAGGATGCGCGCCTCCAGCCCCTCCAAAATCCGGTCGAGAGGCTCTGGCGGGCTGCGGTCCCAGCCATCAGACGGAAAGCCGGGCAGACCACCCAAAAGCCCCTTTCCAGCGCGCCGGATAAGCGCCGCCCGCCCCTGCCCGTCCAGCAGCACCAGCGCCCGGCCCTGACGCGTGGGTTTTGCCTTTTTGGCTGGCTTGACCGGCAAAATGGAGGGATCTGCCAGCTGGCGTGCGCTGCAGTCTCTGGCCAGCGGACAGACCGCACAATCCGGGCGTGCCGGGGTGCAAATAAGCGCCCCCAAATCCATCAATGCCTGGGGAAAATCAGAGCGGCGCTGGTCCGGCAGAAGCCGGCTATAGGGGGTCACAAGCTGTTTTTTCAGCGCCGGCAGCGGCGTGTCCAGATGATAGAAACGGGCCAGCACCCGCTCAATATTGCCATCAATCACCGGGGCGGGCTGGTCAAAGGCTATGGCGGCTATCGCACCGGCGGTATAAGGGCCAATACCGGGCAGCGCGCAGAGCTGCTCAGGCTGCTCTGGAAACCGGCCCTCATGCCTCGCAACGATTAGTCTGGCTGCTTTGTGCATATTGCGGGCACGGGCATAATAGCCAAGCCCGGCCCAGGCTTCCAGCACCTCAGCCTGATCCGCATCTGCCAGGGCCTCTATGGTTGGCCAGCGTCTCACAAAAGCCTGAAAATAGGGAATCACCGCTGTAACGGAGGTTTGTTGCAGCATCAATTCAGACAGAAACACCAGATAGGGCGGGGCCAGTTCCGGCCAGTGCCGCCGCCAGGGCAGCTGGCGCCCGGCCCGGTCATACCAATCCAGCAGGTGGCTGGCGGCCGCGGCCAGCTGAGCAGCTGTTTTCTCCGGCCTTGCAGACCTGCCCTTGCCCGCCATCTTTTCCCTGCTCTGCTCCCTGACTGTGCCGACCGGACAATAAAGCAACCAGAAGCTCGCAGCCCGGCTTATCCTTATTTGCCGTATTTTTATTTTGTCAGCAGGCTGGCCCATCGGATAAAAAGAGACATGACACGCAAGCCCAAATCACGCGCCAGACTAACCCATCTTTCCGTATTGACCAACTCTGTTATGGCCCCGGCCCTGCGTCATCGGGGCGGGGTGATGGTGCAGCTGCTGCAACTCTGGCCGGAAATCAGCACCGATATGGCAGGCTGGTCACTGCCGGTTAATGTGCGCTTTCCAGCCGGCCGCCGGGAAGGCGGGGTGCTGACCTTGTCTGTTGCGGCTGCCAGAGGGCCAGAAGCTCAGGCGCGGGCAGATGCTTTGATGCGGCGGGCAAATGCCGCGCTGGGCTATGGAGCGATTGCCCGAATCAGTATCCGCCAGGATTACAGCCTGACCGAAAAAAAATTGCAACAGCCCACTGCCGAGCCAGCTGAGGACACAGGCGGGAGCGATTCCGCCCTGTTGCTGCGGCTGGAAAGGGCAACCCGCACGATCCACTCGCCAGAGCTGCGCGCTGCCCTTATCCGGCTGGGCCGCGTGCTGGAGCAGCAAAAAAAGTGAAAAACCCCTCCCCGGAAAGCTTATCCTGATATTTTACCTTGATATTTTGCTGTTCTCCGGCTCAAATACGCGTGACAGCCCGCCCCATGACAAGGCCTCTGTTTCAAACCACCATTCAGGCAAAAAAAGATACAGGTTACGATGACGAATTTTCCAACTCTGCCCCGCCGCCAGTTTATCGCTGCCTCAGCTGCCTTGAGTCTATCTACTGCCCTGCCAGCCAGTGCGGCCCTGATCAGCGACCTTGATCACATCACCAAGGCACGGGTGCTGGGTTCGGTGGATGCGCCGGTGCGGCTGACTGAGTTTTATTCAATGACTTGCGGCCATTGCGCGGCCTTTCACACCGGCACTTTTCCGCTGCTGAAAGAGCGGCTTATTGATACCGGCAAGGTGGCATTGGAAATGGCCCCTTTCCCGCTGGACGGGCTGGCCTTGCGAGCGCACGCCCTCGCCCGGGCCTTGCCGGCAAATCGCTATTTCGCCATGGTTAAAACCCTGCTGGAACAGCAATCGGAATGGGTGCGCGCGCCAGACCCGCTGCAAGCGCTGATCAAATATGGCCGCCTGGCCGGGGTCAGCGAGGCGGACTTTAATCAGCTGATGCGCAACCGGCCGCTGCTGGAAGCGTTGGTGGGCATGGCCCAGAGCGCGCAGGAGAAATGGCAAATCAATTCCACGCCCAGCTTTGTCATCAATGACAAAAAAGTGCTGAGCGGCAATATGCGCTATGAAAAGCTGCTCTCTGAGCTTGGGGCCTTTGGTATCTGAGTGGCAGGCCGGATTTTCGCATAGATGATTTTTCGCAGCCTGAAAATTACCGGTTTCAAATCCTTTGCCGAAAAGGCTGAAGTGGATATCGAACCGGGCCTGACCGGCATTGTCGGCCCGAATGGCTGTGGCAAATCGAATGTGGTTGAAGCCTTGCGCTGGGTGATGGGGGAAAGCTCAGCCCGCCAGATGCGAGGCACCGAGCTGGATGATCTGATCTTTGCCGGCACTGAATCGCGGCCGCCGCGCAATCTGGCTGAAATTGTGCTGGAGCTGGATAATTCGGACCACCGGGCACCAGCGGAATTCAATAAAGAGGAGATGCTGGAAATTACCCGCAAGGCGGATCGCGGCAAAGGGTCCAGCTATCTGGTGAATGGCCGGCCTGCCCGCGCCCGCGATGTCCAGCTGTTATTTGCTGATACGGCGACCGGATCGCGTTCTGCCGGTATTGTCAGCCAGGGCCGAATCGGGGCGATTGTCGGGGCGAAGCCGGAAGACCGGCGCGCCTTGCTGGAAGAAGCGGCGAATATCCGCGGCCTGCATCAACGCCGCCATGAGGCAGAACTGCGCTTGCGGGCTGCTGAAACCAATCTGGAACGGCTGAATGATCTGATAGGCCAGCTGGAGGAACAGAAAAGCCAGCTGCAAAAACAGGCGCGCCAGGCGGCCCGCTATCGCTCAGTCGCTGACCGGATTCGCAAGGCTGAGGCCCGCCTGCTGCTGGCCAGATGGCAGGAGAATACCGCCGAAATGGCTGCTGCTGAGCAAGCGCTGGCCAGCTGCAAGAACAAGACCGAGAAGGCGACCCGCGCATCTGCCGGAGCGACGACAGAAAGGCTGAACCGCGGAGAGGCCCTGCCCCCGTTGCGCCAGGCTGAGGCAGAACAGGCTGCTGAAACCCAGCGTCTGCAGCTGGCCATTGGCGAGAGTGACCGGGAGGCGGCGCGCATAATGGCCGAGCTGGAACGGCTGGCCAGCCAGCTGGCACAAATTGAAAATGACCGGACACGCGAAACCGCACTGGCCGAGGATGCTGAAAAGGCGCTGGCCGCCCTGGCAGATGAGGAGGCCAGCCTGAATGCCTGGCGCAAGGCCGAGGGCCCGCGGCTTGATCTGGCAGACAGCGAGCTGGAAAAGGCCCGCCAACAGGCTGATAGTGCAGACCGGGCGGCGGCCGAGGCCCGCGGTGCTTTTCAGGCAATGCAAAATGAGCGGGCCCGTCTGGAGGCGCGCAAAATCCAGCTTGAGGCCCGCATTGCCCAATCTGCTGAGGGGCTGGCCGCAGTGCAGCTGGACCAGCTGCAAGCTGCCGCCAACAGCGCCTCTGAGATCGCCCGGCAGGCCGAGGCTGATCTGGCTAAAGCAAATGAAGAGAGCGAAAAAACCAGCAGTGATCTGGACCAGACCCGGCAAGCCCGCGAGGCAGCCTGGCAGGCAAAGCAGGAAACCGAGAGCCAGCTGGCCCGGCTGACAGCCGAGATGGACGCGCTGGCCTATCTGCTGGCCGGTGATGCAGATGAGGCGCAGATTCCGGTGGCCGACAGCCTGACGGTAAAAGGCGGCATGGAAGCCGCCCTTGCCGCCTGTCTGGCTGATGATCTGGGCTTGCCGCTGGATGCCGGAGAGCGCGGCTACTGGCCAGCTGGCTTTACCCCGGCCCAGCCGCCGCAACCGCCGCAAACAGGCACGCCGCTCACCCAATTTGTCAGCGGCCCGAAAGTCATTGAACAGGCACTCGCCGGGGTCGCGGTCATTGACGATGCCGAAGCCGCGGCCCGCGCCCATGCTGACCTGCTGCCGGGACAAGCCCTTGTCAGCCCGCAAGGCCAGCTCTGGCGGTGGGACGGGCTGGTTCGGCATGGCCGCCAAGATGCCTCAGAGCGAATTCGCCAACGCCAAAGGCTGGAAAAGCTGACCGGGGAAGCCGGGCAGTTGGAAAAACAGCTGGCCAAGGCCAGCACGGCACTGGAAAAAGCAGAAGCAGAAATGCAAACAGCCAGCAGCGCTGCCGCCAGCAGCCGCGAGAAACAACGCAGCGCTGAAGAAGCCGCCCGTCTGACCGGGCGTCAGGCGGATGGCGCCCGTCTGGCAGCAGAGGCAGGTGAGACCAGACAGCAAGATCTGGAAAAGGCCCGCCAGCTGGCTGAAGCCGATCTGGCTGAGCTGGGCAGCGCGACTTTATCAAATGAGGAAGAGCAACGCCTGCAAGAAGAGGCCGAAACCGCTCGCCAGACAGCTGAGGCGGCGCGCACCCGGCTGGCCGCGGCCTTGCAGGCCCAGACAAGGCTGGTCGGCGAGATGGACACAGCAGCCAGACGGCTGAAAGCCATTGCCGAACAGCGCGGCGACTGGCAGACCCGCCAGGCCAGCACAGCTGCCCGCCTGGCTGAAATGGCCCAGCGCCAGCAACAGGCCGATGCCGAACAAACCCGTCTGGCGAGCCGCCCGGCAGACATTGAGCAGGAAAAACAAAAGCTGGCAGATTTGCTGGAAGCAGCCAGTGCCGAGCGGCAGAAGCGCAGCGATGCCCTGGTGCTGGCGGAAACCAGCTTGCAGGAGGCAGAGGCCGCCCTGCGCGCCGCCGAGGCTGAACAGACCGCTGCCCGCGAGGCAGAGATTCGCGCTGAAGCCCATGGCGAGCGCATGACAGCAGAGCGCGCCCAGCTGGTCCAGCGCATCGCCGAGCGATTGGACAGCCAGCCGGAGCAGCTGGCAATGCTGGCCGAGCTGCGCGAACATGAAGAGCTGGAAGCCCAGCCGAGGCTGGAGGAGAGGCTGGAACGCCTGCTGCGCGAGCGCGATCAGATGGGGCCGGTCAATCTGCGCGCTGAAATAGAGATGGAGGAGCTGGCCGGGCGAATCAGCGAAATGGAAACCGAAAAAGAGGATTTGCACGCCGCTATCAGCAAGCTGCGCTCTGCCATCCAGCAGCTGAACCGTGAAGGGCGGGCGCGGCTGCTGGAAAGTTTCAAACAGGTGAACAGCTATTTTTCCGAGTTGTTCTCTACCTTGTTTGGGGGCGGCCATGCTGAATTGCAGCTGACCGAATCAGAGGATCCGCTGGAAGCCGGGCTGGAAATTATGGCCAGCCCGCCGGGCAAGCGGTTGCAATCTCTCTCGCTGCTATCAGGCGGTGAGCAGGCACTGACCGCGCTGGCGATTATTTTTGCCGTCTTCCTGACCAACCCGGCCCCGATCTGTGTGCTGGATGAGGTGGATGCCCCGCTGGATGATTCCAATGTCGCGCGTTTTTGTGACCTGCTGCGCGATATTGCCGGGCGCACCAAGACCCGCTTTTTGATTGTGACCCACCACCGGATGACCATGGCCCGCATGGATCGCCTGTTCGGCGTAACAATGGAACAGAAAGGCATCAGCCGACTGGTCTCAGTGGATTTGCAAACAGCTGAAAATATTCGTGACAAGGCGGTTGTCTGATGCGACCAGCCAAGCAGTTGCGACAGGCTGTCACACCTGCCTGCCGGAGCGCGCCGAAAGGCTGGATATCGCTTGACAAATTGCCCCTGTCTGCCTAGCTTGTGCACGATTTTGCGAGGTGCGTTTTTAGTCGGTTCGCAGACAGAAACAAAAACCAGTCAGGCAGGTGTGATTTTGGGCGATAACTCCAACCACCGGCAAGATGGTAACAGCTCGCTGGCGGATCGGATTAAACAAGCCGAGCAGTCAGCAAAAGGGCGGGTAGACAAACCGCCTGCCGGTCACATGCCAGTGGCTGGATTGGCGCTGGCCGGGCGGGTCGCTCTGGAACTGGTCGCAGGCGTGGTGGTCGGCGGCTTTTTGGGCTGGATGCTGGACCGCTGGCTGGGAACCACGCCCGGCTTTATGCTGGGACTGTTTTTTCTGGGGGCGGCCGCAGGCATGATGAATGTTTGGCGGCTGGTAACCGGCCGCAATATGAAGGCTGGATATTTTGAGGAGCACCGGGACGCTGATAAAGACCCGGATGAGAAGGGGAACAGGTAATGCATTCGCCGGTTGAACAATTCACCATCAAAACGCTGTTTGCCCTGAATCTGCTCGGCTTTGATATTTCCTTTACCAATTCCAGCCTGTTCATGTTGCTGGCGGTAGTGCTCAGCACATTGTTTCTGGTGCTGGCGATGCGCCCGGCGGCGCTGGTGCCGGGCCGTCTGCAGGGCGCGGCTGAGATGATGTATGAATTTGTTGCTGACATGGTGCGCGCCAATGTTGGCTCAGAAGGGCGGCCTTATTTTCCCTTCGTCTTTACGCTGTTCGTTTTTATTCTGTTTTCCAATATGCTGGGCCTTATCCCCTACAGCTACACGACTACCTCACAGATTGTGGTGACCTTTGTGCTGGCAGCTGTGATTTTCATCGGGGTTACGCTGATCGGCCTGATTAAGCATGGGCTGCATTTCTTCTCTTTCTTTGTGCCGTCCGGTGCGCCCAAGGCGCTGATCCCGTTTCTGGTGGTGATTGAGGTGATCTCCTATTTCGTGCGTCCAGTCAGCCTGTCGGTGCGACTGTTTGCCAATATGCTGGCCGGCCATACGATGCTTAAAGTATTTGCCGGGCTGGCGGTGATGCTGACCGGGGCTGGCGGAATTTTTGCCGTCGGCTCAGTGCTGCCGCTGGCGGCGATTATCGGGCTGACCGGGCTGGAAATGCTGGTCGCCGCGCTGCAGGCCTATGTCTTCACGATTTTGACTTGTATGTATTTAAATGACGCGCTACATCTCCACTAGAATTTTTGGCGCAAAACAAAGGTCCTGAACGGGGCAAAATTCAACTGTTCAATCGCAACTGTTCAAACTAGGGAAAAAGAACATGGAAGCTGAAGCTGCAAAACTGATTGGTGCCGGTATCGCGGTGATCGCGCTGGCCGGTGTGGGTGTGGGTATCGGGAATATCTTTGCCGCCCTGATTAACTCAATCGCCCGTAACCCGGCCGCACGCGGTGAGGTGTTCGGTATCGGTATTCTGGGCTTTGCCCTGACCGAGGCAATCGCGCTGTTCGCGCTGGTTGTTGCTCTGCTGCTGCTGTTTGTATTCTGATTTACCAGAATTACAGCTAACAGCCAGACCCCTCGATCAGTCCCTTGATCGGTCCCTTGCTTGGTTAAGGGGGGGGGGGAGCGGGGCAGGCAAACGGGCAGCCACCGGCGGTGACTGTCCCCTAACCCCCCGCCTATCAGGAGCTATCACAAGCATGAGCCTTTCTGCCAAAAGAACTTGTCAGCGCATCGCCGCCCTGTTTGCCGGTCTGGCCCTGATCGGTGCCGGGGCTGCACAGGCTGCTGGCGGAGGTGAGGCCAGCGGCGGTCTGCCTCAGCTGGATATCAGCACCTGGCCAACTCAGGTTTTCTGGCTGGTGGTCAGCTTTGTACTCGCCTATCTGCTGTTCTCACGACTGGTTACCCCGCGAATCGGCCTGGTTTTGGAAGAGCGGGCCAGCCGCATCAATGAGGATATTGCCAAGGCGCGGGAGGCAGAGGCCGCCGCACGCCAGACAGAGGCTGATTATCTGGCCGAACTGGAAAAGGCGCGGTCCGAAGCCTCTGCCCAAGCCAGCCAGGCAATGGCAGAAGCCGGCAAGACCGCTGCCAAGGC
>JADHLK010000037.1 GCA_016780695.1 Alphaproteobacteria bacterium
CGGCATCTGGATTAGCGGCTTCGCAAAACTGTCACAAAATATAGGTAGGGTGGTTGCACAGACCCGCAATATCTGGTTTGATTACCGGAAAATAACGATAAGGAGATGCTGAGAATGAATGCGATTTTGCCACGCGCGTCAGGGTTGGCTGGAAGCAAGCCACCTGCGCTGGTATTGAACGCAGATTTCAGGCCGCTCAGCTATTTTCCGCTGTCTCTCTGGTCCTGGCAAGATGCCATCAAGGCGGCCTTTCTGGGCCGCGTCAATATTGTTCAGGAATATGACGAGGTGGTCAGCTCGCCCAGTTTTGAGATGCATCTGCCATCTGTTATTGCGCTGAAGGAATATGTAACCCAATCGCGCAACCCGGCCTTTACCCGCTTTAATGTGTTTTTACGGGACCGGTTCAGCTGCCAATATTGCGCGCAGCCCTTTCCGGCCCCGGAACTAACCTTTGATCATGTTGTGCCGCGTTCCAGAGGCGGGCGCACCAGCTGGGAAAATGTGGTTGCGGCCTGCACCAGCTGCAATCTTCAAAAGGCCAATATGCTGCCCCAGACCTGCGGGATGCACCCGATTAAAAAACCGGCGGCCCCAACCAGCTGGCAGCTGCAGGAACGCGGCCGCAGCTTTCCGCCGAACCATCTCCACCATAGCTGGACGGATTATCTCTACTGGGATATTGAGCTGGATACGGACAGCCAGTAAGCAAAGCCAGTAAGCAAAGCCAGCGTCAGATTTTTTCAGCGATTCGGATAGCCGTCCGGCAGCCTGTCTGGATAAAATCGCGTAATAGCGGCCAGCCGGGAGTCGCCTCGCCGTGATGCGCCTTGCCAATATCCCGGTGCTCCAGCTCCTCATCACGGAAACGCGCCAGCGTTTCGGCCAGCTCTGGCTCTTCGCCAGCCGCATTCAGCGCCTGAACCTGCCGATCATAATGGCTGCCGATCACTTCTTCGACGGCGATGGTGCAGGCCATCGCAGCCCGTGGCCCCAGCGCGGCTGTCGCTGCCCCCAGCACAAAACCGGCTGCCCCCCAGACCGGGTCCAGCAAGGAGGGGCGCACCTGATAGTCATTCAGCAGCTCATCAAAACTGTCCAGATGTTCCTGCTCTTGGGCCATCATATGGCGAATCTCAGCTGCCTCCGGCCGATTGCCCAGCACCGCCAGCTGGCCCTTATAGATGGTTTGGGCCGCCCGTTCGCCGGCATGGTTCACCCGTAAAAATTCTTCCAGCCTTACCTTTTCTGTCATGCCCAATACCTGTTATCTGTGCGCCTTTACCAGAGCTTGCAGGGCCAGCGCCGCGATAGCCAGACTGGCCAGCATATTCCAGCCTGCCATCGACAGGCCCAGAAAAGACCAGGCAATCTCATCACAGCGCACCACTGGGGTGGCCAGCAACCTATCTGTTAAACTGGCCAGATCGCCGCCAATGTCAAGGCTGGCGGAACAGCCTGTCGGGCCGGACCAGAATTTTTGTTCTACCCCGACATGATAAAAGGCAATCGCCGCGCTGGTCAGCGCCCCGGCCGCCGCCAGCATCAGGGCCGCAGAGCGGGATTTCCAGACCAGAGCTGCGGCCAGAATCACCAGCAGATGCGGCCAGCGCTGCCAAATACAGAGCTGGCACGGCAGCAGCCCGCCCAGATATTCAAACCCCAGCGCCGCCAGCAGCAAAAGGCTGGACGCAGCCGCACAGGCCAGCGCCGCAGCACGGGTGCTTGCAAGCGGATTAAAACGGTATCGCACGCCCGCTCTGCTCATAGTCCACCAACTTGCAATATCCACAGCCCTAGCACAATCAACCCGCCTAACAGGGTGCTGAGCCCGGCAACAATTTTCGGATCACGGTAAAAGCGCACCAGCCCGGCAACCAGCAAAAAGCGCAGGCTGCGCCCCACCGCCGAAATGAGGAGGAAGGGCACCAGCCCATAGCCGAACAGCCCGGCACTGACCGCGATGACCTTATAGGGTAGTGGGGTAAAGGCTCCGATAAAGACCAGTATCAGCCCCAGTTTTTGATAGCCAAGGGCCACTCGTTCAAAAGCATCAGCATCAATGCCGGGGAGGGCGGTCAGCATAGCCGTCAACGCCGCGCCTATGCCGATCCCCAACAGCCAGCCAATCAGCCCGCCAACAACCGAGGCAGCAGCAGTCAACAAAGCCAGCTCCAGCCAGCGCTGGCGCGCCGCGGCGACACAGGCGACCAGAAGCGGGTCGGTGGGAATCGGGATTATCACCGATTCGAGGGCTGAATAGACATAAAGGGTCAGGCGCGCACGCGGCGAATCCGCCTGCTTTCTGGCCGCCCCGATCAGCGGCCCCAACCAGCGAAAAAGAGGCAGGGCAAAAATTTTTTCAGCAGTCAAGAAGTGCCAGCGCATCAGCGGCCTCCTTTTGCGAGACGGTCCGCCGAGCCAGCGGTGATCGGGTCAATCCCATATCTGAAGCGGATGGTGGGGGTACTCGGACTTGAACCGAGAAGCCTTGCGGCACTGGATTTTGAATCCAGCGTGTTTACCAATTTCACCATACCCCCAAATCTGTGACAGCCGGGGCCGTCTTTTTTTCCATGTGAAAAACAACCACCAGATGCTTACACTTGTTTCGGAACACTTGCAAATATCAAATAAGACGGTAACCTGAACGGTGTGTGGGCCTCTGACTTTATACCGAGAGGGGCAGATGCAAATTGGTGCGAAGGGCACAAATTCTGGTCGGTTTCACACTTGAATCTGAGCTGCATCAATGGTTAAATTTCGAAATTGCGTCATTAATGTCGCATTTGAATCAATTTGGGAGGATATGATGAAATCCGTTATTTTTGGGCTGGCCGTTGCTGGCTCTGCCTTTTTGTTTTCTGCCGGTGCGCAGGCCGCTGATGATTGCGGCGAGATCACCATCGCTGAAATGAACTGGGCTTCCGCAGAATTTATCGCCAATCTTGACAAGGTGGTTCTGGAAGAAGGTTTTGGCTGTTCGGTTGAGCTGATACCGGGTGCTACCATGACCACTTTTGCCTCAATGGAATCCAAGGGTGAGCCTATGGTTGCGCCGGAATTGTGGGCAAATGCTGTTCAGACGCCGCTGAAAAAAGCTGTTGAAGAAGGTCGTATGGCCGTTTTGAACATGGCCCCGATCACCGGGGCTGGTGAGGGCTGGATGATCTCCTCCTCAGTCGCCAAGGCTAATAATCTGAAGACAGTGAGCGATGTTCTGGCCCGTCCGGACCTGTTCCCGCATCCAGAAGATGCGAAAAAGGGTGGTCTTGTGACCTGCCCGTCCGGCTGGGGTTGCCAGATTGCTACCGGACAGCTGTTCAAGGCGTTCGGCATGGAAGATAAGGGTTGGCAGATGGTTGACCCGGGTTCATCTGCCGGTTTGGACGGCTCTATCGAAAAGGCGGCCACCCGTCAGGAAGCCTGGTTCGGTTATTACTGGGGCCCGACAGTTCTGGCCTCCAAGGCTGGCTTGACCCTGCTTGACATGGGTGAATTCGCCGGCAATGACAATTGGGATAACTGTATTATGGTGCCCGAATGTGCAGACCCGAAGCCGACTGGCTGGGTGACCTCTGTTGTTACCACAACCGTGGCCAGCGACTTTTTCAAGAATGGCCCGGAAGCATCCAAGGGTTACATGGAAAAGCGCCAATTCCCGGCTGAGGTCATGAACAAAATGCTGGTTTGGATGAACAGCAATCAGGCCAGCGGCGAGGACGCAGCCTATGAGTTTTTGGCCAAGTATCCTCAAGTTTGGAACAGCTGGGTTCCGGCTGATGTAGCAGCCAAAATCAAGGCCGCTCTTTAGGCATACTGAAAAATTGAAAAGAGCCAGCCTGTCTGGCTCTTTTCTTTTTATTTTGTGATTTTTTCAGAAATCAGACCAACAGTAAATGAGGCTGAAGGATGAGTTTTTTAACCGAAATCCCTACCATGGGCCGCACTGATTTGCGGGACTTCAAAAAGGGCATTGATGACAGCTTTCGCGAATTCACCTTCAATTATGGTGAAGTGATTGAGAATTTCTTTGAACCGCTGCTGCAATTCATGATCTGGTTTGAAAGATTGCTGCTGGCCGCGCCCTGGCCGATCATTCTGATTGTGATTGCTGGCCTGTCTTGGCTGGGCTCTCGCAGCTGGAAGCTAACCGTTGGCGCAGTCGCTGCCTTTTTGGTGATCGGCTATCTGGATATGTGGGAAGATACCATGGCCACGGTCGCGATTATTTCGGTGGCGACCCTACTCTGTATCGGGGTGGGTATTCCGCTGGGGGTTTTGATGGCCCGTTCCAATCGAGCGCAGACGATTATCACACCGGTTCTGGATGTGATGCAGACAATTCCGAGTTTTGTTTATTTGATTCCGGTGGTGATGCTGCTGGGTATCGGCAAGGTGCCGGGTTTGCTGGCTGTGTGCATTTATGCGATCCCGCCGATTGTGCGGCTGACCAATCTGGGTATCCGGCTGGTTGACCGGGATGTGATGGAAGCCGCCGAAGCATTTGGTGCGGATTACCGGCAAAAGCTGTTCGGGGTGCAGATACCGCTGGCGTTGCCGAATATTTTTGCTGGTGTGAACCAGACCATCATGATGGCCCTTGCGATGGTGGTGATTGCCTCGATGATCGGGGTGAAGGGGCTCGGTGTGCCGGTGTTGCGCGCCATTTCCAACCAGTATCTGGCACTTGGTCTGCTTAATGGTCTGGCGATTGTCGCCCTGGCCATTATCTTTGACCGGGTGTCCCAGCAATATGGCAAGCGCTTGCAGCGCCACCGCGAGGGAGGCCACAATGTCTGAAGCTAAGGTATCGATCAAGAACCTGTATAAGATTTTCGGTCGCAAGCCCGCAGATATGGTGGCGCATGTGGAAAACGGTGTCAGCAAGGCTGATTTGCTGGAGAATTATGGCCATATTCTGGGCTTGAATAATGTGTCGATTGATATAGCTCCGCGCGCCATACAGGTGGTGATGGGCCTGTCCGGGTCCGGCAAGTCAACGCTTATCCGGCATATCAACCGGCTGATTGAACCGACTGCCGGTCAGGTGGTTGTGGATGGCGATGATGTTTTGCAGATGGATGAGGCGCAGCTGCGCGACTTCCGCCGCAAAAAAGCCTCTATGGTGTTTCAGAAATTCGCCCTGCTGCCGCATCGCTCAGTGATTGACAATGTGGCCTATGGGTTGAAGATTCAAGGCGTAGATGCTGGCCAATACACAAAGACTGCCCAGCATTGGATTGAACGGGTCGGCCTGTCTGGTTTTGAGAATAATTTTCCGGCCCAGCTATCCGGCGGTATGCAACAGCGGGTGGGTTTGGCCCGCGCGCTGGCAACAGACAGCGAATTGCTGCTGATGGATGAAGCCTTTTCTGCCCTTGATCCGCTGATCCGCTCGGATATGCAGGATATTTTGCTGGCCTTGCAGGATGAGCTGCACAAAACCATCATTTTCATCACCCATGATCTGGATGAAGCGCTGAAAATTGGCGATAATATCACTATTTTGCGTGATGGCGCGGTTGTCCAGAATGGCCGCCCGCAAGATATCGTCATGTCACCGGCAGATGATTACGTTACTGATTTCATCAAGGATATCAATAAGGCGCGGGTGCTGCAGGTAAGCTCGGTCATGGGAAAAGAACAGGGTATCAAAGGCCCGTCGCTTGAAGCCAACACGCTGCTGGAAGATGCCATGCAGTCCGTGATTGACAGCAAGGCCAATGGTGCTGTGGTAACCAAGAATGGCAAAAAGGTCGGTACCGCTTCTCTGGCCGCGATGGTGAAAGCGATTGCCCGCGCGGAGAAAACTGGCGATACCGAAACCTATCGCTGAACCGGCTGTTGATTTGCCGGACGGGCAAGCCGCGGTTTCCTGCCAAAAAAGATAAAAAAAAATAAAGACTTGCAATCTGCTGTGATCAAGCCCATCTTCATATCTGGGACTGGCATAGCAGATTGATGAGCTTATGCCAGAAGATTTTTCAGAAAAACGCAGCGGGCATACCCAATCTGTTTCGCGTGCGCTCAGCCTGCTTTCCAAGCTGGCCGAGACACCAGAAGGGCTGAACCTTTCTGAACTGGCTCGCCGTGTGTCGCTGGCCCCGTCCACAGCACACCGGCTTCTGACAACTTTGCAGCTGGACCAATTTGTCCGTTTTGAAGATAGCCGCTGGCTGATCGGCGTGCAGAGCTTCAATGTGGGGCAGGCCTATCTGCGCGCCCGTGATGTCAGCCACATGGCGCGGCCCTATCTGCGAATGTTGATGCAGGAAACCGGCGAGACAACCAATCTGGCATTGCTGGAGGGCTCTGAGCTGGTTTATGTTGCCCAGGTGGAATGTCCGGAATTGATGCGCGCTTTGGCCCGTCCGGGCGCTGCCGCCCCCTGGAGTTGTTCGGCGGTTGGCAAATCGGTGCTGGCTTTCATGCCGCAGGATGAGGCCGAGAAAATCATTCAGGAAATTGACTTCAAATCTTATACCGGGCGTAGCCACATCAATGCTGCCGGGCTGATGCGGGATTTGGCGCGGGTGCGCCAGCAGGGCTTTGCCTGTGATGATGAGGAATTTGCCGATGGGCTGCGCTGTATTGGCGCGCCGGTCATGGATAAGAATAACAAGATTGTTGGGGCGGTCTCAATCAGCGGCCCGTCAGTGCGAATAGCTGAGGCAAAGCTGAGCCAGTTTGGCCGCGTGACCATGCGCACTGCAAAAGAGCTGTCCCGCGCGCTGGGGGCCAACCCAGCCTGATTGCCCCCAGTTTTTCCCCCAGTTTCCCCCCCCCGGTTTTTTCCCCCGGGCCTGATTTCCCCGGTTTTCAGCTGTGCTTCTGGGCGGCCCTGACCAGCTCTACCAGCCGCGCCATCTGCGGGTCCGCGATACCCCATTCAGCCAGCGCCCGGTGGGTTTCAAACAGATAATCTGAACAGGGCCCGATAAAGCCGCTGGCAACCGCGATGATGCGGCTGGCCTCTTCAAGTTGCATCGGCGGCACATAGGCAGGCCCGTCACGCCGGATGGCAAAGCTCAAAGCCTTTTTCGCTCCCTCTGGCGTCTGCACCGAAATCCAGACAGGCCGATAGGAATTATTCAGCATCTCACGCCGCCAGAGCAGGTCACATTCATGGCGAGTCTGGTCTGCCGGTATGCGGAATAACAGCCCATTGACCGAGCCGCCCCGATCCAGCCCCAGCACCAGCCCGGGCTGTTCTGGAGAGCCGCGCCCGATATGGGTGCGCAGGCAAAATCGTCTGTGCCAACCATGCGCCCGGCCCTGCAGGCGGCGGTCAAATTCAATCATCGGATTCCAGACCAGGCTGCCATAGCCGAATATCCATAAATCCTGATCCAGCCCGTTATCCGGGATCATTTGCCGCCGGGATGCCAATAAGTCTTCATCACTCAACACGTTGGCATTGGCTCCGTCACGCGCTCGTGCCAGAGCCTGCACGCGTCCATCCAGAACCGATTGCCTGTCCAGCTGGCTGACCTTTGTGTCTGCTGGCTTGTTCTTGTGCGGGCGGCTACCTGTCCTGCTTTGCGGGTCCATTTACCATTACTCTTCCGAGATCGCATGCACCACGCGCTGCGGGAACGGGATCTCAATACCATAATTATCAAGCACCGGCTTTAGCCGCCGGTTCAGGTCCCAATTCAGGGCAAACAGATCATCATAATCAGCCCAGAGGCGGAGCCGCACATTGATCGCACTGTCGCCATAGCCGGTCACCAGAAACACCGGGGTAGGCTCAGCATGGATGCGCGGATCATCACACAAAGACAGAAGCGCTTTTTCTGCCTTATCCAGATCGCTGTCATAACCGATACCAATATCCAGATCCAGCCGCCGGTTCCTATGGCGGGCGTGATTGATGACAGTTGAGGACCAGATGGTTGAATTCGGCACGGATATAGACACATTGTCAAAAGTATCGATGCGGGTGGTGAACAGGCCAATTTCCTGGGCGATGCCGGAAATGCCAGCTGTTTCTATCCAGTCGCCTGCCTCAAACGGGCGCAGCAGCAGCAGCATCACCCCGGCAGCCACATTGGCCAGCGTGCCCTGCAAGGCCAGACCGATGGCCAGACCAGCCGCACCGAGCACCGCGATCAAGGAGGTGGTCTCTACCCCTATCTGGCCAAGCGCAATAACCAGCGTAAGCACAATACCGGCATAGCGCACGGTGCTGCCGGCCACCGGAGCCAGCGTATTGCTGATCCGCTGGGTTTTGTCCACCAGCTTGCGGGTGGCGCGCCCCAGCCTAGAGGAGATAAAAATACCTATGATCAGCGTGCCCAGCCCGGTCAGCAGGCCAACCGCGTAATCCAGCAGCTGGCTGGCCATCTCAGGCGAAATCATATTGCTGAAAAAATCTGTCTCAAACATGGTATCTCGCTCATGCTGGGGTCATTCGGACGCACCCGTCTGCCCCCGATTATACCAGCCACAAGACGCATTGCCAGCCTTTTGCTGCGGCCCTGTCCAAAGCGCTGTAAGAGCGGCTTTCTGCTGTGCCTCTCCCGCGGCTCTCTTGCATTGAATTATCGCCTCGTTTCAGGCTATAGTCAGCGCATTATTTGAAGGTGATTGCAGGGGCAGTTTTTAAGATGGGTGAAATTATTCACTGGACGCTGGGAGAGGCGGCGCGCAGGGGCGGCCCGCTGGTCGCGGCAATCGGTAATTTCGACGGCGTGCATCAAGGCCATCAGCAGCTGATCGAAAAGGCCTGTCAGCTGGCAGCTGGGCAGCCGGGCAGCCAACCGGCTGTGCTGACTTTCAGCCCGCATCCGCGCGGCTGGTTCCGGCCAACCGATACGCCTTTTCTGCTGGCTGATGAGATGTTGAAAAACAGGCTGCTGGCAGAGGCCGGGGCGGCAACTATCATCCATGTGACCTTTGACAAAGCCTTGCAACAGACTGAAGCCAGCGATTTCGCCGCAAAGGTTTTGCAGCCGCTTAATATTTCCCATCTGGTCGGCGGGGCTGATTTTGCTTTTGGCAAGGGGCGGTCCGGCACGCTGGCCAGCTTGGGTGAGAGCGTGGCGGTAACCGCCATGCCGCTTTTGACAGATGAAAATGGTGCGGTTATTTCCTCCAGCCGTATCCGGGCGGCGTTGCAGGCGGGCCAGCCGGGGCTGGCTGCAGAAATGCTGGGCAGGCCGCCTGTTTTGGCTGGGCCTGTGCTCACCGGTGACCAGCGTGGCCGCCAGCTTGATTTTCCCACCGCCAATATCCAGCTGGGTGCGTTCCAGCATCCGGCCTATGGGGTCTATGCGATTTTGGCAGGAATTGAGGGGGTTGCTGGCCCGTTTGCTGGCTATTTCGCCGGCGTAGCCAATATTGGCAAGCGCCCGACCTTTGCCGATCGGGGTGTGCTGGCCGAAGCGCATTTGTTTGATTTTGATCAGGATATTTATGGCAAAAGGCTGGAAATTCAGCTAAAGGCCTTTGTGCGCCCGGAGCAGAAATTTACCTCGCTGGAATCGCTGCGGGCACAAATAGCAGCAGATGCGGCACAGGCAAAAGAATGTTTGGGCTTGCAGGCCCGATCGCGGGCCTGATCAGGCAATAGCTGGCTGGGGGGCTGTTCCCCTTGCCCAAGGGTTAGTGAAGAAGATGAATTACAAAGAAACTGTTTTCCTGCCGAAGACTGATTTTCCGATGCGCGGCGGCTTGCCAAAAAAAGAGCCGGAAATCCTGCAGCGCTGGCAGGATATGGATCTGTATGGAAAATTGCGCGCCGCCCGCAAGGGGCGCGAGAAATTCGTGCTGCATGATGGCCCGCCCTATGCCAATGGCCAGCTGCATATCGGCCATGCGCTGAACAAGATTCTAAAAGATGTAATCAACCGATCTCAATCCATGCTGGGCAAGGATGCCAATTTCGTGCCGGGCTGGGATTGTCATGGTCTGCCGATTGAATGGAAGATTGAGGAAAGCTACCGCAAGAAGGGCAAGGACAAGGATCAGGTGCCAATCAGCGAATTCCGCCAGGAATGCCGCGAATTTGCTGAGCATTGGATGCAGGTTCAGTCAACTGAATTCCAGCGTCTGGGTGTGCTGGGTGACTGGGCTGATCCCTATGTCACCATGCATTATCAGGCCGAAGCGACCATCGCTGCTGAAATCGGCAAGTTTTTGATGCAGGAAAGCCTCTATCGCGGGGCCAAGCCGGTCATGTGGTCGCCAGTGGAAAAAACCGCGCTGGCTGAGGCTGAGGTGGAATATGCGGATCACAAATCGGTGACCATCTATGCAAAATTTGCGCTGACCAGCACGCCGCTTGCCGAATTGGAAGGGGCGGCTGTGCTGGCCTGGACAACCACCCCCTGGACAATGCCGGGCAACCGGGCCCTCGCCTATGGGGAGGATATAGACTATCTGGCGGTGCGTGTTGACCAGCTGGCTGAGGGCGCGCTGGTGCATCCGGGTGAGGTGTTTTTGGTCGCCGAGGCGTTGCTGGAGGAGACTAAAAAGGGCTGCGCTATCGAAGCGGCTACAGTGGTCGCCCGCTGCAAGGGGCGCGATCTGGCCGGGGCGGTCGCTGCCCATCCGATGGCTGGACAGGGCTATGATCATCCGGTGCCGCTGCTGGCCGGAGACTATGTTACCACAGAACAGGGAACTGGCTTTGTGCATATTGCCCCGGGGCATGGCCCGGAAGATTATGAGCTGGCCCATCTGGGCCATGGGATAGAGGTTCCGGATACGGTTGCTGAAGATGGCTATCTGATGGATCATCTGCCGGTTTTTGCCGGTCTTCATGTGCTGCGCGATAATCAGAAAATCGCTGATATTATGTCCGCGCATGGCGGGCTGGCCGGCATTGGCAACCTGACCCATTCCTATCCGCATAGCTGGCGCAGCCACGCGCCGGTCATCTGGCGCAATACGGCACAATGGTTTATTTCCATGGAAAGCCATGGCTTGCGGGACAGTGCGCTGAAAGCCCTGTCGCAAACGCGTTTCTATCCGCCTGCTGGCCAACGCCGCCTTTCCTCCATGATAGAGCATCGGCCAGATTGGTGCCTGTCGCGCCAGCGCGCCTGGGGCGTGCCTATCCCGGTCTTTGTGCATAAAAAAACTGGACAGCCGCTGCGTGATCAGGCGGTAGTGGACCGGATTGTCGCTGCCTTTGCTGAACAGGGCTGTGATGTGTGGTTCACCGCTGACCCGGCCGGTTTTCTTGGGCCTGATTATGATCCGGCTGACTATGAGCAGGTGCGTGATATCGCTGATGTCTGGTTTGATTCCGGCTCAACCCATGCCTTTGTTCTGGAGGCAAGGGAGGATTTGCAAAGCCCGGCGGACCTTTATCT
>JADHLK010000038.1 GCA_016780695.1 Alphaproteobacteria bacterium
TCCTCAGCGACCGGGCTGCGCGCCGCCGGGAAAGGGCTGTAGAACAGACCCCCCCAAAAAAGCTGCAGAAAAAGCCGGATTGCCCCTCCTGCCGAATCGGGCTATATTGAAATCAGCCGGATAGAAAATCCTGTGCAAAGAGGAGATTTAATCATTCCTGCAAAAAACAAGCAGCCGACGCCTGAACAGGTTTTGGACCTGGTGCTGCAATCACTTGATGATGACAAGGGCGTTGATGTAATTTCCATTCCGCTTCTCGGCAAATCGACAATGGCTGATTTTATGGTGGTCGCTTCTGGGGCCTCCTCACGCCATATTGCCTCGATGGCAGAACATCTGGAATTCAAACTGAAAAAAGCGGGCCTGACGGTGCTGGGCAAGGAAGGGCTGGCGCAGGCAGACTGGGTGCTGCTGGATACCAGCGATGTGATTGTGCATCTGTTCCGGCCTGAGGTGCGTGATTTCTATCAGCTGGAGAGGATGTGGGCCCCGGCCGGGCCGGATGAGGTGGTGCAGGTCTCTGTGGATGGCTGATGCAGCTGATTATCGCTGCCATAGGCCGGTTCCGGCGCGCTGATGCAACCCCCTGGCAGGATTATCTGACCCGGCTACCGCATGGCGGCCAGCTGCTGGAAGCGGAGTCAAAATTGCCCGAAGGGCCGGCCCGCACCAAAGAAGAAAGCCAAAAATTGCTGGCCCTGACGGAACGGGCGGGGGCCGGGCAAACCCGGCTGGCGGCGCTGGATCCGGGCGGGCGGGATATATCCTCTGAAGAGCTGGCCCAGCTGATCGCCAGCTGGCGCCAAGATGGGGTGCGCCAGGCCGTCTTTGCCATTGGCGGGGCAGACGGGCATCATCAAATCTTGCTGGACGCTGCCGACAGCAAGCTGGCTTTCGGGCGCGCAACCTGGCCGCACAGGCTGTTCCGCACCATGCTGGCAGAACAACTTTACCGGGCGGAGATGATTTTAAGCGGCCATCCCTATCACCGCAGCTGAAATCTGCTATAAAAATACCATATAAAGGGTGACGGGTGACTGGCCCAAGCTAATTTTTCGGGCCAAATTTTCGGACTCAGTTTTTTCGGACTCAGTTTTTAACAGGGCTACTTTCTTCACGGAGCGAAAAATGCCGGTTGGCAAGAAACCTCTTGTGCTGTGTATCATGGATGGCTGGGGCCTGCGCGCCGAGGCTGACCATAATGCGGTTGTGCTGGCGGAAACGCCGCATACAGACAGGCTGTGGGATAGCTGGCCGCACGCCCGGCTGGCCGCTTCGGGTGAGGAGGTTGGCCTGCCCGCCGGCCAGCCCGGTAATTCTGAGGTTGGGCATCTGACCATCGGGGCCGGGCGCCTGATCGAACAGGACTTACCGCGCATCAACCACGCCGTGGCAGAGGGCAGCCTGGCCAGCCTGCCGGCCTTTGCACCCTTTTGTGAGAAAATCAAAAACGCCTCCGGCCGGGTGCATCTTCTGGGGTTGGTATCAGAGGGCGGTGTGCACGCCCACAGCCTGCATATTCTGGCCCTCGCCTCAGCCTGTCTGGAGGCTGGGCTGCGCGTTGTGCTGCATATCATCACTGATGGGCGCGATACCCTGCCGCGGGCCGCTGATGATCAGCTGGGCCGCTTTATTGCGGCTCTGGACAGCCGGGTTGAGATAGGCACGCTCATTGGCCGCTATTTTGCCATGGATCGCGATCAGCGCTGGCAGCGCACGCAGCGTGCCCTTGATGCGATTGCGTCCGGCACCGCAGACCGGCAGGCCGCCAATCCGGCTGAAGCACTGGCATTGGCGCGGGCGGCAGAAGAAACAGATGAGTTCATCCAACCCACCATTATCGGCGGCTATGTCGGCATGGCGGAGGGGGACGGGGTGATTATGTCCAATTTCCGCGTTGACCGGGCCCGCCAGATCATGTCTGCCCTGTTTGACCGGGCGGCGACCGGATGTGATGTATCCGCCGTGCCAAGGCTGGGTGGCGGGCTGGCCATGACCCCCTTGTCAGACCAGCTGGACAGGCAGATTCCGCATCTGTTTGGCCCGCCTGATCTGAGCGGCGGTCTGGGCGCGGCTCTGGCCGCTGCAGGCCTGTCGCAGCTGCGTCTGGCCGAGACCGAAAAATATCCCCATGTGACCTGGTTCTTCAATGGCGGGGTTGAGGCCAGCTTTGCCGGGGAAGACCGCAAGATGGTGCCCTCACCGCAGGTTGCCACCTATGATATGCGCCCGCAGATGAGCGCGGCCGGTGTGCTGGAAAAGGCGCTGGAATCGGTGCAGGCCGCTCACCATGATGTTATTATCGTGAATTTTGCCAACCCGGATATGGTCGGCCATACTGGCGATTTGGCTGCCGCTATCAAGGCGGTGGAAGCTGTTGATCGCTGTGTCGGGCGGCTCAGCGAGGCGGTGCTGGAAACAGGCGGGCAAATCATTGTTACGGCTGATCACGGGAATTGCGAGATATTATGGGATCATGAGGCCGGCTCCCCGCATACGGCGCATACCACTTCCCCGGTGCCGGTGATTCTGGCCGGAGCCGGAGAGGGCGTGTATCTGCGCGATGGCACGCTGGCGGATTTGGCCCCGACAATGCTGTTTCTGCTGGGGCTGAAACCATCCAAAAGCATGACCGGCAAAAACTTGATTCACACAGGCTGATAATGGCAAGCTAGGGCCATAGAACAGCAAAAAGCTGGAGAAACGAATGTTCAAACATCTGTCACCCGTGGCCCGTTTTGCCAGCCGGGCAGTCTTGCTGGCCTGTCTGGCCGTTGGCGTGGTGCTGCTGCTGCCAGCCCCGCATACGACAGCTGAATCACCCAACAACAGAGAAACCTATCGCCAGCTTTCCCTGTTCGGCGATATATTTGAACGGGTGCGCTCTTCTTATGTTGACGAGATCACAGATGAGGCGCTGGTTGAGGCGGCGATTAACGGGATGCTGACCTCCCTTGATCCGCATTCCGCCTATCTGCCGGAAGATTCCTTCCAGAAAATGCGCGTGCAAACATCCGGAAAATTCGGCGGGCTGGGTATTGAGGTCACCATGCAGAACGGCTTTGTCAAAGTGGTCTCTCCCATTGATGAAACCCCAGCTGCCAAAGCCGGGCTCCAGCCAGAAGATTACATCCTGTCTGTTGACGGGGAGAGCCTGATGGGCCTCAGCCTGAATGAGGCGGTGGAAAAGCTGCGTGGGCCGGTGGGCTCCAAAATTATTATCTCTGTCCAGCGCGGTTCAGAAGAGCCGTTTGAAGTCTCTCTGGTGCGTGATGAAATCAAAATCCGCTCAGTGCGCCATACGCTGTTTGAGGATGTCGGCTATATCCGGCTGACCACTTTTTCCGAACAGACCAGCCCGGGCCTGAATGAGGCGGTAGCGGCCCTGCGTGAGGAGGCGGCAGGCCAGCTGAAAGGGCTGGTTCTGGATTTGCGCAATAATCCGGGCGGGCTGTTGACCGAAGCGATAAAGGTTTCAGATGCCTTTCTGGAAGGCGGCGAGATCGTCTCAACCCGCGGCCGCGCAGAAGGCGATATCAACCATGCCTATGCCCGACCGGGGGATATTTCAAACGGGTTGCCGCTGGTAGTTTTGATCAATTCCGGCTCTGCCTCAGCCTCAGAAATTGTGGCAGGCGCGCTGAAAGATCATCGCCGGGCGGTGGTGATGGGCACCCGTTCTTTCGGCAAGGGGTCTGTGCAGTCTGTCCTGCCAGTGCCGGGCCATGGAGCCATCCGGCTGACCACCTCGCGCTATTACACCCCCTCTGGTGTCTCTATTCAGGCGCGCGGCATTGAGCCAGATATTAAGGTGGAGCTGGCGCGGATTGAAAATCTGGAGAACGGACCGGTGCGTGAAGAAAATCTGCGCGGCGCGCTGGATTCTGCAGCAACGGAAGAAGAAGCAGATGAGGAACAGCCCTTTGATCAGTCCAAAATAGACTTCCAGCTGGCACGGGCAATAGATTTGATCCGCGGGGTCAGCGTCTTTAACCGGCTGCAAGGGGAGCGCGGATAATGGATGCAGGCACCAGTGATTGGGCCGAGCGCCCCTACCGGCCCTGTGTCGGCATCATGCTGATCAATCAAAATAACCAAATATTTGCCGGTCGGCGCATTGATACCAAGCTGGAAGCCTGGCAGATGCCGCAAGGTGGCATCGATCCGGGTGAGGATGTGACAACCGCCTGTTTCCGGGAAATGCGCGAGGAAATAGGCACGGATAAGGCACGCCTTCTGGCTGAGCATCCTGATTGGCTGAAATATGATATTCCCTTGCCGCTGGCTGATCAGCTCTGGGGCGGGCAATTTCGCGGGCAGGCCCAGAAATGGGTCGCGCTGCGCTTTACCGGCAGCAATGCCGATATAAATATCGCCACAGAGGAGCCAGAATTTTCTGAATGGTGCTGGATGGATCCGGGCCGCCTGCCGCATCTGGCAGTGCCCTTCAAACGCTCGGTCTATGACAGTGTATTGACGGAGTTCAGCCCGCTGTTTCTGACCTCTGTCTAGACAGCCTCAGCAGCGGCCAGCAGAAAATCAGCCTCATCCCCGGACGCGGCCTCAGCGCGGGCTTTCAGATCAGCCGCGCTGGCTGAGGTCAGCTCGACAGCGCGTTCAGCCAGCAGGATGACTTTTTCCGGGGAAATATCGGCGACCCCGCCATCAATCAAGAAGCGCTGGACAATCTTGCCGCCCTGATAGATTTCCACCGCACCGCGTGCCAGATTGGCCAGCAATGGCGCGTGTCTTGGCAGCACGCCCAAAAGACCCTCACTGCCGGGAATAACCACCATCTCCACATCAGAGCCTGCCATGATGCGGGCCGGGGTCACCAGCTCCAATCTTGTTGTCTCGGCCATAATCCTTGCCTTTCCGTCACGCGGCCTGTCTTATCAGCCCGGTCCTCAGGCTGCCTCGGCAGACAGCTTTCTTGCCTTTTCGCTGACTTCCTCAATGGTGCCGACCATATAGAACGCGGCTTCCGGCAAATCATCATACTCGCCATCGACAATGCCCTTAAAGCCCTTGATCGTATCGGCCAGATCGACCAGCACGCCGGGCGTGCCGGTAAAGACTTCTGCCACATGGAAAGGCTGGGAGAGGAAGCGCTGAATCTTGCGCGCACGGGCCACCACCAGCTTGTCTTCTTCAGACAATTCATCCATCCCCAGAATAGCAATAATATCCTGCAGTGATTTATATTGCTGGAGAACCTCCTGCACGCGGCGGGCGGTATCATAATGCTCATCACCCACAACCCGCGGGTCCAGCACGCGAGAGGTTGAATCAAGCGGGTCCACCGCCGGATAAATCCCCAGCTCGGCAATCTGGCGCGACAGAACCGTGGTCGCATCCAAATGGGCAAAAGAGGTCGCCGGGGCCGGGTCCGTCAGATCATCGGCTGGCACATAAATCGCCTGCACCGAGGTAATCGACCCCTTATTGGTTGAGGTGATGCGCTCTTGCAAGGCACCCATATCTGTTGCCAGAGTCGGCTGATAGCCCACCGCTGAGGGGATCCGGCCCAGCAGGGCAGACACTTCCGACCCGGCCTGGGTAAAGCGGAAGATATTATCGATGAACAGCAGCACATCCTGGCCTTCCTCATCACGGAAATATTCCGCCAGCGTCAAGCCGGTCAGCGCCACCCGTGCGCGCGCGCCCGGTGGCTCATTCATCTGGCCATAGACCAAAGCAGCTTTTGACCCTTCTGCCCCGCCTTCTTTGATAACACCGGATTCCAGCATTTCATGGTAGAGATCATTGCCTTCACGCGTGCGCTCTCCAACGCCTGCGAACACCGAATAGCCGCCATGCGCCTTGGCCACATTATTAATCAATTCCATGATGGTCACGGTCTTGCCCACACCAGCCCCGCCAAACAGGCCAATCTTGCCGCCTTTTGCATAAGGGGCCAGAAGGTCAATCACCTTGATGCCAGTCACCAGAATTTCTGACTCGGTGGACTGATCCACATATTCCGGGGCCGACCGGTGAATAGGATAGGATTTCTTGGCCTTGACGGCCGGGCCTTCATCTACCGGCTCGCCGATCACATTCAGGATACGGCCCAGCGTTTCCGGGCCAACCGGCACCGTGATCGGGTTGCCTGTATCTTTGGCTTCTGCCCCGCGCACCAACCCTTCTGTCGAATCCATAGCAATTGTGCGCACCGTCGACTCACCCAAATGCTGGGCGACCTCCAGAACCAGACGCTGGCCGTTATTATCCACCTCCAGCGCGTTCAAAATATCCGGGATAGCCCCGTCAAATTCCACATCAACGACAGCCCCGATAACCTGGCTGATTTTTCCTGCTGCATTTTTGGCCATGGGATTTACTCCGGCTTTTTGACAAATGGTTTTCTGTTTCCGACAGTTACAACGCTTCAGCACCGGAGATGATTTCAATCAGCTCCTTGGTGATGTTGGCCTGACGGGTGCGGTTATAAACGAGGGTGAGACGATCGATCATATCACCGGCATTGCGGGTGGCATTATCCATCGCCGTCATCCGCGCGGCGAGTTCTGCTGCTGAGGATTCAAGCAGCGCACTGAAAATCTGGGTCGCGATATTACGCGGCAGCAAAGCGGCCAGCAATTCATCTTCTTCTGGCTCATAATCATAGGAAAGCCGGGCGCCCGCCGCAGCGTCTTCCCCTTGCTGTGTTTCTGCAACCTCAACCGGCACCAGCGATTGATGGGTAACCGTCTGGGTGATCGCATTGACAAAGCGATTATAGAGCATGGAAACGGCATCAAACTGGCCCGCCTCAAAGCCCTCCAGAACGCGCGCTGCAATATCAGCCGCGCTGCCATAGGCCACATCCGAGCCTTGCACCTGCTCAACCCTCTCAAACAGGCTATCGCCTATCTCGCCAGCCAGCGCATCGCCCGATTTGCGGCCCACAATATAGATCAGCACCTTTTTGCCTGCTGCTTCCAGCTGCGCAATTTCTTCCCTGGCCGCCCGCGTGATAGCCCCGTTAAAACCGCCACACAGGCCGCGATCAGCTGAGACAATGATCAAAAGATGCGTTTTTGCTGCTGCCCGTCCGACCAGCAAGGCCGGAGCAGATTGCGGATTCGCCCCGGCAGCCAAGCCGGCAATCACCTCAGTCATGCGGCTGGAATAGGGGCGGGCAGATTCCGCCGCTTCCTGCGCCCGCCGCAGCTTGGCAGCCGCGACCATCTTCATCGCCGAAGTGATCTTCTGCGTTGATTTCACGCTGTTGATGCGGGTTTTAAGGTCTTTCAGATTGGGCATCTGCCTTTATCCTTACCTTCTCTTGCGTTCTGGAGGCCAATCAAGCAAAGCTCTTGGTATAGGCTTCAATCGCCTTGTGCAGCTTGGCCTCAGTCTTGTCAGAAATCGCCTGATCCTCACGGATAGCGTCCAGAATATCAGAGCCAGAGCCGCGCAGCATATCCAGCAAGCCAGCCTCATAGCGGCCAATATCGGCCAGCTCAATACTGTCCAGATAGCCTTTCACACCAGAGAAAATAACCGCTACCTGCTCTTCCACCAGCATCGGATCATATTGCGGCTGTTTCAACAGCTCGGTCAGGCGCGCGCCGCGTGCCAGCAGCTGGCGGGTAGAGGCATCCATATCAGAGGCAAACTGCGCAAAGGCGGCCATCTCACGATATTGGGCCAGCTCCAGCTTAATGGTTCCGGCCACCTGTTTCATCGCCTTGATCTGGGCAGCTGATCCCACCCGCGACACTGACAGGCCGACATTCACCGCCGGGCGAATACCCTTATAGAACAGGTCAGTTTCCAGAAAAATCTGGCCATCTGTAATAGAGATCACATTGGTTGGAATATAGGCAGACACATCGCCGGCCTGGGTTTCGATCACTGGCAGGGCAGTCAGCGAGCCGGACCCATTATCCTTGTTCAGCTTGGCAGCCCGTTCCAGCAGCCGCGAATGCAGATAAAACACATCGCCCGGATAGGCTTCACGGCCCGGCGGGCGGCGCAGCAACAAGCTCATCTGACGATAGGCCACTGCCTGCTTGGACAAATCATCATAAACGACCAGCGCGTGCATCCCGTTATCACGGAAGAATTCACCCATGGTAGCTGCCGTGTAAGGGGCGAGGAACTGCATCGGGGCCGGATCAGAAGCCGTTGCGGCCACCACAATGGAATAATCCATCGCACCATTTTCTTCGAGCGTGCGCACAATTTGCGCTACAGTGGAGCGCTTCTGGCCAACCGCAACATAAATGCAGAACAGTTTTTTACTGTCATCCTTGCCAGCTGCCTCATTGACCTTGCGCTGATTGATAAAGGCATCGATAGCAATGGCTGTCTTGCCGGTCTGGCGGTCGCCAATAATCAGCTCACGCTGGCCGCGGCCAATCGGGATCAAGCTGTCAATCGCCTTCAGCCCGGTTTGCATCGGCTCATTCACCGACTGGCGCGGCATGATGCCCGGAGCCTTGACTTCCACGCGGCTGCGCGTGACATCACTCAGCGGGCCCTTGCCATCAATCGGGTTGCCCAGCGCATCGACCACGCGGCCCAGCAGGCCCTTGCCAATCGGCGCATCCACGATAGAGGCTGTGCGGCGCACCACATCCCCTTCATGAATAGTGCGGTCATCGCCGAAAATCACCACCCCGACATTATCTGTCTCAAGGTTCAGGGCCATGCCCTTAACGCCGCCGTCAAATTCCACCAGCTCGCCAGCCTGCACCTTGTCCAGACCATAGACTCGGGCAATACCATCACCAACGGACAGCACCCGCCCTACCTCGGCCACCTCAGCCTCATTGCCAAAGCTGGAAATCTGATCTTTGAGAATCGCTGAAATTTCAGCTGCACGAATATCCATCACGCAACACCCTTCATGGCTGCTTCCAGCCGCTTGAGTTTGGTTTTGATTGACGCATCAAACATCTGGGAGCCGATACGCACGACAAGTCCGCCGATAAGCGACGGGTCAACCCGCAAGGCCAGCTGCACAGAGTCAGCCCCGGCCATTTTGGCAACAGCCTGTTCGACTGCCTTTGTCCGTTCGCCATCCAGCGCCACCGCCGAGATGACTTCAGCACTCAGCTGGCCGCGCTTTTCCGCCACCAGCTCAGCAAAAACGGTAATCATACGGGGCAGGGCATAAAGGCGGCCATTGGCGGCCACGGTGCCGGCAAATTGCTGGGTCAGCTGATCCGCTCCGGCCTTGGCGAGAATTTCGGTCATCGCCCGCTGCTGCTCACCGCGCCCGAATACCGGCGAGGTCACCAGCTGCGCCAGCTTAGCATTTTCAGCGATCAGCACCTGCAGATCAGTCAGGTCAGCCAACACCGCATCCACGCGGCCCGCATCAACAGCCAGATCATACAGCGCGCCAGCATAGCGACCGGCCAGACCTTTGGAATTTGAACTCAACGCACCCGCCCCCATCCGGTTAAGGCAAATATTTTTTTAAAAAGGATTTGAAAGAGCGGCCACCACAACCCTGCCGGACCGCAAGAACCCTCACCTTTTTCCCGCAAGAGAGCTATCATACACGCCCCCCAAAAACAAGGAAATAGGCGAAAAAAATTGCAGCCGGACGAATTTGTCGCATGGCGGGCGGCGCTGGCAGAAAATGCCCGCCTCGCTTCAGAGGAAATGATACGGGTCAATATCGATTTGCAGGTGGATTTTTGCCGGAATTTTAACCTTTTCCAGCCAGAGATGCAGCATTTGTTGCAGATCCGCCGCACGCGGGGCGCTGATCAGGAAGCGAATCCGGTAGCGGCCCCGCACCATCGCTATCGGGGCGGCGGCGGGGCCGTAAAACTGCACCTGCTGCCAGCCGGGCCAGGCGGCGGCTAGCTGTGCCGCACAACTTTCTGCAGCTGGCTGATCAGTGGCCGACAGAATCACTGCTGCCAGCCGCCCATGCGGCGGCATCATCGCCGCCTGCCGCATTTCTGATTCGCGCTGCAAAAACGCATCCCGCCGGCCCGCCAGCAGCGTTTCCATCACCGGATGATCCGGCTGGCCTGTCTGGATCAAGGCGCGTCCGGGCTTGTCAGACCGGCCCGCGCGTCCGGCCACCTGGGCCAGCATTTGCCAGGTCCGCTCAGCCGCCCGCAAATCGCCGCCGCCAAGGCCCAGATCGCCATCCACCACCCCGACCAGCGTCAGTTTCGGGAAATGATGCCCTTTGGCAACTAGCTGCGTGCCGATGATAATATTCACCTCGCCTGCTTCGATGGAGCGCACAATCCGCGCCGCCTCATCCGAGCGGGCCAGCAAATCGCTGGACATCAGCGCAAAGGAGGCTTCCGGGAACCGGCTGATCACCTCCTCGGCCAGCCTTTCAATGCCCGGGCCCACCAGCTGCAGGCTGTTTTCTGCCTGACAAGAGGGGCAATGCGGGCGCAGCGGCTGGGAAAAACCGCATTGATGACAGCGCAGCTGGCCAGCCAGACGGTGCGTGACCAGACTGGCATCACATTGATGACAGCCCAGCCTTTCGCCGCAATCTGTACAAATCGCCATCGGTGCATAGCCGCGCCGGTTCAGATAAAGCAGAACCTGCTCACCCGCCTCTATGGTCTGCTGCATCGCCTCAACCAGCGGCGCTGACAGCCAGAAACCGGCAGCCGGACGGTGGCGGCGCAGATCAATGGCCGCTATTTTTGGCAGCTCCGCCGGGCCGTAGCGGGAAGCCAGCTGCCAATGCCGGTAACGCCCCTTGCCAGCATTGACCCAGCTTTCCAGCGACGGCGTTGCTGAGGCCAGCAAGACCGGCAGCTGTTCACAACGGCCCCGCAAAATCGCCATATCGCGGGCCTGATAGATTACCTGATCTTCTTGTTTGAAGGCCGCATCATGTTCTTCATCCACCACAATAAGCCCCAGATTGGCAAAAGGCAGGAACAGCGCCGAACGCGCGCCCACCACCACCATCGGCCGACCGGACAGGCAGGCTTTCCAGAGCTGGCGGCGGCGCGCGCTGGTAACCCCGGAATGCCAGATTTGCGGGGCCAGGCCAAACCAGCGGCGAAACCTGTCTTCCCAGCCTGTGGTCAGCGCGATTTCCGGCAACAGGATCAAGACCTGCTTGCCCTGATTGACCTGCCTTGCCACCAGATCAAAATAAGTTTCCGTCTTGCCAGAGCCGGTAACCCCATCCAGCAAATGCACCGCGAACTGGCCAAAACTTTCAGCAATACCATTGGCAACCTCTTGCTGGCTGTCATTCAGCACCAGCTCTTTTGCCTGCAGCCGATCTGGCAGGCTGAGGCTGTCCAGGCGCGGCACCGATTGGCGCTCCAGCAGCCCGGCCTTGACCATGGCTGTCAGGCTGGCCGTGCT
>JADHLK010000039.1 GCA_016780695.1 Alphaproteobacteria bacterium
GCTTTGCCGGTCTCGGCCAGAACAATCCGGCAGCGTTGCGAGCAGCTGGACATGGAGGCGTGCCAAAGATGCAGCCCGGTCAGGGATTTCAGCGTTTCATCCTGTGGTTCTATCTGCGGCATTCTCTGGCTCCCTCCCCAAAAATTCACCCGGTCAAAATTTTACCCAGTCAAAAATTTACCCAGTCAGAAATTCACCCGATCACTGCCTTTCAAATCCAGCATCTCGCGCGCCTCATCCGGGCTGGCGACCTGGCTGCCCAAATCCTCTATGATACGGCGGATTTTTGCAACCTGCTGGGCATTATGTTCCGCCAGCTGGCCGCGCGTGATAAACAGGCTGTCCTCCAGCCCGACCCGCACATTGCCGCCCAACTGGCTGGCGGTTGTCGCCAGCCCCATCTGGGCCCCGCCCGCGCCCAGCACGGACCAGATATAATTATCCCCAAACAGGCGGTCAGCCGTGCGCTTCATAAAAATCAAATTATCCACTTCCGGCCCGATACCGCCCAATATACCAAAAATAAACTGGATAAAGACAGGCGGTTTGAACAGCCCGCTATCCATGCAGAATTTCAGATTATACAGATGCCCAACATCATAGCATTCATGCTCAAACTTGATCTGGTGCGGGCCCAGCGTTGTGGCAACCTTTTCAATATCGGCAAAGGTATTGCGGAAAATATAGCTGTCCGAATTGGCGACATACTCCTTTTCCCAGTCAAATTTCCATTCCTCATGGCGCTTGGCCAGCGGATGAAAGGAAAAATTCATCGACCCCATATTCAGCGAACACATTTCCGGCGAGAAGCCCAAGGCCGGGGCAATGCGATCCTCAATCGTGGTTTTCAGACTGCCGCCGGTCGAGATGTTAATCACCGCCTCACTGGCCTGTTTGATGCGCGGCAGAAAAGCCCCGAAATGATCCGGGTCCAGCGAGACAGACCCATCTTCCGGGTTGCGCGCATGAAGGTGCAGGATACTGGCCCCGGCCTCAGCCGCCGCAATCGCCTGACCAGCAATATCATCAGCCCTATAGGGCAGCGCATCCGACATTGTGGGTGTGTGAATCGCCCCGGTTACCGCACAGGTAATAATCGTCTTGTTCTGCTTTGCCATGACAGCACCCCCTTTTTTTCAGTGATTGCCGGTATCCCCGCCAGATTCAGATTTTTTCTGCCAGCTGAGCAGATAGTCGGTCATCTGCCGGCGCACCTGCTCCGGCGCGCCCTCTGGCCAGTGGCGAAACCCCTCGCCGGTTTTCATGCCCAGCTTGCCCGCCGCAACCAGCTGCACCAGATAGTCCGACGGCCCGTCCTGCCGGTCCAAATCGAACAGGACCTGTTGATGAATATCAAGGGTCAGATCGGTGCCAACCAGATCCGCATTTTCCAGCGGGCCCAGCACCGCCAGACGGCGGCCAAAGCTGGATTTGACCACTTTGTCCACCGCCTCGGCATCACAGACCCCATTGGCCACCAGCGCAATCGCCTCGCGCCAGAGCGCGTGCTGCAGCCGGTTGCCGATAAAGCCCGGAATATCTTTTTTCACCTCGACCGCGGTCTTGCCGATACTCTCCAGCAGCGCGATCATCCTTGCTATCGCGGCCGGATCACTCTGCTCAATAGCCACCACCTCCACCAGCGGAATCAAAAAGGGCGGGTTCCACCAATGGGTTCCCATGGCGCGGCCCTTTTTTGCCAGCGGCTCCATAATTTGGGTGATCGGCATGACCGAGGTATTGGAGGCCAGCAGGGCCGCGGCCGGGGCCGCCTGTTCAATCTCGGCAAACAGCTGCTGCTTGAGGGCCATTTTCTCCGGGGCCGCCTCAAAAACCATCTCAGCTGAGCTGACACAATCCGCCAGCGAGCTGGCCTGGCGCACCCGCCCCAGACTCTCGGCTATATCGCTTGGCCCGGCCCCCAATAGCTGCAGGCTCTGGGTGATCCGCTCCGGCAGGGCAGCCAGCGAGTCAGCCAGCGGGTCCCAGACCGCAACTGCATGGCCGGCACGGGCAAAGCTCAGCGCAATGCCATGACCCATCAGCCCGGCCCCTATCACCGCTATGTGTGGCATGGCACCTATCTCCTATCCGGCGGTATAGCCGCCATCTGCATAGAGGATATGACCGGTATAGAAATCCGAGGCAGAAGAGGCCAGAAACAGCAGCGGGCCTGCCAAATCCTCCGGCTCTCCCAGCCGCCCTTTTGGCACCCGCGCCAGAAAGCCGGATCGCACCGCCTTGGCATTGTCTGTTTCCTCAAACATCCAGGCCGTCAGCGGTGAGCGAAACACCGTCGGGGCAATCGCATTCACCGTGATACCGGTCGGGCCCAGCTCACAGCCCAGCGCCTTGGTAATCCCGTCCACCGCAGATTTTGACGCACAATAGGCGGTATAGCCAGCCGGATGCCCCAGCAGGCCGCGCGCTGAAGACATCAGCACAATCTTGCCACCTTGCCCCTGGGCTTTCATTTGCCGGGTCGCGGCGCGGGCGCACAGCCAGCTCTGCGTCACATTGGCATCCATCACTTTCAGGAAATCCGCCTCCTGCATTTCGTCAATTTTTGACACGATATTCAGGCCCGATGCGACAACCAGAATATCGAGACTGCCAAAATCCTGCACCGCCAGCGCAACCATCTCATCACAAGCCTGTTCACTGTCGGGCCTTTTGGTGATCTCGCTCACCTCAGCCCCCAGCGCCCGGCATTCCTCAGCTGTTTTGGCCAGCGCCTCAGCATTGCCCGCGGCCAGCACCAGCTTTGCCCCGGCCCCGGCCAGAGTCAGCGCGGCCACCCGCCCGAACGCCCCGGATGCACCGGTGATCAAAGCGGTCTTGCCAGCCACGGTAAACAGCGCGGACGGGTTGGCAAAGGCTGAATTATCCGCAGATTGTGACATGGTTAAACCTCCTCTTCTGTCTGGCTGGCTCTGCTGTCCGGCTCTTCTGTCTGTTTGGCCAGCTGGCCCCTGCGTGACCCCTTTAGCTGGCAGGCGGATAGGGAATCACCACCAGCATCACACAGACATGATTGCTGCGATTTTCAATGGTTCTCACCTCATCCGGTGCGATGGTGCAGCTGTCATATTTGCCCAGCACCGTCTCCTCACCATCAATGATGACAGTCATTTCCCCTTCCAGCACGATATAGACCTTTTCAAAAACCGTGCTGTCCGGGCCGGCCCCGCCACCGGGCAGAAACTGGCTGAGGCCGACCCATTGATTTTCCGGCCCGCCCTCTTCAAACCCCTGCAACCGCAACCCGGTAACGCCCCAATGATTGGGCGCGTCATAGGGCTGGGCCTCGGCAAATCGTTTCAGCTTCATCAGAAATCCTCTCCGGCTTCGATCCGGTAGGACTGGTTCTTGTCCATCATCGCAACCAGACGGATGATACAGCCATCGCCACGATCCCAGTTCCAGGGGAAGAAGGCAAAGGTGCAGCGCTTGCCGGTTACCGCATCCAAATCACCGCCGACATTTTCAATCCCCAAAATACCATTGGTGAACAGCTTTTGATGCACCGGCTCCCACTCAGGAAAATCATCCTTCCAGTCGCGCCCGCCAGACCATTCAAAATATTCCGCTTCCAGATGCGGCAGGATGGGGCCATTGCGCTGTGGGCCGATGGCGGTTGCCAGCGGGTGATCATTGGCCTGGGTATCATGGCCCACAACCTTAATCCCCTTTTCCACCATCCAGTCAGCCGCCGAGGGAACCAGACCCGGGCAATAGGGGAAATAGTCGCCATCCTCATAAACCTTGTGCCAGCCGGTATTGATGATCAGCACATCATTCTTGCGAATCGCATGGCCACACGCCTTTTCCAGATCATCTGCGGTGATCGGCTCCCATTTCTTTTTCGGGATCGAGACTACCAGACCAGAGCCGAAGAAATGCGGCAGCGGCACCTCATCAATAAAGGGTGTGCCCTGAACCACATGGGCCGGCGCATCAATATGTGTGGTCACATGCATGGTTGTGGTGATTGTCTGGCTGAGCACGCCGGATTTGGCCATATAATGCTTGCGCTCGATCTGGACATCACGGAAATAGGGCCAGTTCGGACATTGAAATCCATAGCGATGACTGAGATTGTAAAATTCAATCCCCATATCATTATTGGTGTTTTCCTGAAACTCAATCCCGCGCACAGTGATGGTCATTTTTCGGCTCCCTGGAAAATGATTCGATTATTTCACTTGTATCACCATATGATGATTGTGTATCACATTGCAGTCAAGGCGAATCCTCCCTTGCAGCAATGAAAATCAGAGCTTTGTATCGGATAGCGGGTTTCGTGCTATCGCAAAGGGCCAGCCAGAATGAAAAAAAAGACAGACAGCCAGCCGATTCAAGTCATTTCCCGCGCCGCCTCTATCTTGCGTGTTCTGGGTGAGGATACAGGCGGTCTCAGCCTTGGCCAGATTGCCGGGCGGGTGAATTTGCCTCGCTCTACGGTGCAGCGAATCATCGCCGCGCTGAATAGCGAGCATCTGGTATCAGTGGGTCAGCGGGCAGGACGTATCCAGCTGGGCCCGGCGATACGCCATTTGGCTGGCCAGTCGCGCCTGTCTGATCCGGAAATACTGACCACCGCGCTGGCGGCGATTTCCAACCGCACGGGAGAGACGGTTGATCTGGCGATTCTGGATGGCAATGCCATGCTGTTCATTGACCAGATTGTGGGGCGCCACCGCTTGCGGGCCGTTTCTGAAACGGGTGAGCATTTTCCCCTGACCAGCACCGCCAATGGCAAGGCGAGCCTGGCATTGCTGCCGCGAGAGACTGCGCTGAATCTGGCGCGTGCAGAATTGAGTGAAACCGGCAAGCTGCAGACCGCCAAGCTGGATCATCTGCTTGAGGAGCTGGAGGGCATAACCCAAACCGGCCTGGCTTTTGACCGCGGTGAACATACCGAAGGAATATCCGCCGCCGGCTTTGCCATCACCGACAGTAACGGGCGCATCTATGCGATTTCCATTCCGGTTCCCAGCACCCGCTTTACTGCCAGACAGACGCTGATCACAGAGGTGTTGCTGGAATGGCGCCAACGCCTGAACAATCAGATGAAATAGTCGCCAGCCTGTCAGCCGGATGCGTCTGACTATACCGAAAATATAAAAAAACCTGCACCGCGATATGCCAGTGCAGGTTTATTTTTTCTGCAGGTTTATTTTTTCTGCAGTTTATTTTTTCGGGCCGCCTAGCTGAGCAGAGCCAACTCGCCGCCAACCGGAATTTCCGGGGCATGGTCATTGCTGGTAATAACCAGGTCCAGAGCACCACCGGATTTCTGCCATTGACCGGCAACCAGCGGGGTCTTGGACACATTCTTGACCGGGCCTTTGGACCAGTCAACCGTGCCAACAATGGTTTTCATGCTGGTGCCTTCAATCGCTGCAACGATAGCCGCCGGGTCTTCCATATCAGCTGCCCGGCCAACCACATCTGCCACCACTTCAAACAGCGCATGGCGGAAACCAAGCGGCTGCGTCCAGGGCCGACCGGTTGCAGATGTATAACCATCTGCCAATGCCCGCGCACTGGTGCCAGTCAGCGAGGAGCTGAACGGATGGTTCGGCGACCACCAGATTTCAGAAGACAGGCCAACTCCGCGATCGCCCAAACCGGCAACAGTGGAGGGGAACAAGAGCGCCTTGCCGATAGTAACAATCTTCGGCTTGAAGCCCTGCTGGCCGGATTGTGACCAGAAAGTACCGAAATCAGGCGGAATCATCACCCCGGTTACAATCTCTGCCCCGGCATTTTTGAAGGCGGTGATGTAGCTGGAGAAATCATCTGTCAGCGGCTGATAGCGGCCCGGATCGGTGAGCGAAAAGCCCGCCCCGGCCAGCGGCTTTGGAAAGCCCAGCTCGGCATCACCCCAGGCATTGCCATCCGCATCATTGGGGAACAACCCGCCAACATTCTTTGCCACCCCATCATGATTCCACAAGGACAGGAAATTGGCGATCACATCTTCCAGACCCCAGAAGAAATGAAAAGTATGCTGGAACCCTTCTGCCGGATTGCCGCCGCGGCCAAAGAAATAGGGCTGCCAGGGACAGTCTGTGGTGATACAGGGCACCTCATTCAATTCGGCCTGATCAGCGACCGGGTTGGTGGTATCCGGCGTTGCAGCCCCCAGCAGAATATCCACCTCATCTTCCAGGATCAGCTGGCTGGCTACTTCGGCGGCCCGGTTCGGATTGGACTGGCTATCGCGGACGACAATCTCAACATCCCAGCTCTTGCCATTATTCATCAGGCCGCCTCTGAACACTTTTTTGATACCGTCAACAATATAGCTATCTGCCTCAGCAAATCCGGCCAGCGGGCCGGTTGCCGGGCTCACATAGCCAAGTTTGAGAGTGGGGTTTTTCGCATAAGCCCGTGAAAAACCCATAATAGCCGGACTGGCCAGCACGGCCCCGGTTGCTGCCATAAATTGGCGGCGGTTACTGCGATGTGTCATAAGTTCCTCCTCTGTCTCACCGCTTCTGAAAATTGCTTCTTGCATCGGGGTAAGCCGCAGGTCCGCTAATCAGGCCCGCTCTGTCGGCTCGCTCCCCCTTGCCTGTTCATCAGCCCTCTGCATCCCTTTTCATTGAGGCTGAATCCTGTTTCCCGCCCTTGGCCAGTCTTACCCGGTAGCCCAGCGGAAAGAGTTGAAATCCGGTAAAATGCTTGATCGCCCCCCATAAGCCTTTCGGGGCAAACAGCATCACAATGGTTGCCACAATGCCCAGCACAATCAGGTAAATTGTGCCCAGATCAGCCAGCGTCTCACGCAGCAGGAAAAATACAATCGTGCCAATTATCGGCCCTTCCAGCGTGCCGATGCCGCCGATCACAACAATAAAAATCACAAAGGCTGTCCAGTCATTCACCGAAAAAGCTGCATCTGGCGAAATACGCAGCTTTTGCAGGAAAATCAGCGCCCCGACCAGCGTCGTCAGCGCGCCCACCATGCTATAGACAACAAATTTTGTCCGCCAAATATCAATGCCGAGCGAGGCGGCCGCCAGCTCATTATCCCGAATCGCGGTCAGCGCCAGACCACGGCGCGAACGCAAAAACAGCCAGGCAATCGCGATCACCAGCACCGCCACCCCCAGAGCCAGCCAATAGCTGGCAGCTTCCCGCCCGGCCCGGCTGGAAGCGATGGATTTCACCACCTTAACCGGAAGCGAAATGCCAGAGCCGCCGCCCAGCGCCCCCAGCTGGGCAAAGCCGAGGCGACAGACTTCTGCCACCACCCAGGTGCCAATCGCAAAATAGGCCCCGCGCAACCGGAAAATCAGGGCCGCAATCGGCATGGATACCAGCCCGCCCGCAACAAAGATGATCAGCAGGGCAATCAGCGGATGCACCCCGCCAAAAATGGTCAGGGCAAATAAAAGATAGCCGCCAATACCGACAAAGGCCTGCTGGCCAACCGAGACCAGACCAGCATAACCAGCCAGCAAATTCCACAAGGATGCCAGCGAGAGATACAGGAATATCTCACCCAGCAGGCGCAAATCAGCACGCCCCAGATATGCCGGGGCCAGCGCCAATGCTAGCAGCACAGCCGCCCCGGCCAACAAGCCCAGACGGGTTGCCAGCGTGGAACGCTCAATCTGATGGGAAGCAGGCCCGGTCATCCATCCATCCTCGGAAACAGACCGCGCGGGCGCACCGCCAGAATAGCCAGAAAGACGATATGGCCTGCCAAAATCTGCCAGCCGGGATGCAGCTGCGCCCCGATTGCCTGAGCCACGCCCAGAATAATGCCGCCCGCCAGCGTGCCCCACAAATTACCCAGGCCGCCTATGATCACCGCCTCAAAACCGAAAATCAGCCGCCCCCCGCCAACCGCCGGATCAAAAGAGGTCCGCGTGCCAAGGAATATCGCGGCAATCGCGACCACCGCCAGCGACAAGGCCATCGCCACGGCGAATATATGCCGCCTGTTCAACCCCATCAGCTGGGCAATATCCTGATTGTCCGAGACTGCCCGGAACGCCCGGCCCAGCGCGGTGCGATAGAAAATAAATTGCAGCCCGGCTATCACAATCACCGCGGTGACAAACATCAAAAGCGGCAGATAGCCAATGGCCAGCCCACCGATATTCAGGCTGGCAATCTCCAGCGCGCCAGCCTGCAGTTTTTGCGGATCAGCTGTATAAACCTCCAGCAGGGCGTTCTGGATGATCACAGACAGACCAAAGGTCACCAGCAAGGGCGGCAAAATATCCTCGCCCAGCGTGCGGTTCAGAATCAGCCGTTGCAGCCCATAGCCAATCAGAGCCATCACCGGCACCAAAACCAGCAGTGCGACCAGCGGATGAATGCCCAGCAGCATGGTTATCGTCAGCCCCAGATAGGCAGCCAGCACAATCAGATCCCCATGCGCGATATTGACCAGCCGCATCACCCCGAAAATGATCGACAGGCCAGCTGCGAACAACGCATAAAGCCCGCCCAGAAGCGTCCCCTGAACAATCGCGTTAAGCCAATCCATGATCGCTCCTCGCCCCGAAATAGGCTTCCGAAATCTGTTCTCTTGTGATCGTATCGGACTGGCCAGACAGAGAGACACGCCCCTCTTGCAGGCAATAGACATGGCTGGATACTTCCAGAGCTTTGGAAATATCCTGCTCAACAATAATCGCGCTCATACCGGTTGCAATGATCTTCGGCAGCACCTCATAGATCTGCCGGATAATCACCGGCGCCAGACCAAGGCTTATCTCATCAAACATCAGCAAGGACGGGTTGGCCATCAGCGCCCGCCCAATGGCGACCATCTGCTGCTGGCCACCAGACAGAGAGGTAGAGGCCTGATGGCGGCGTTCCTGCAATATCGGAAACAAATCATAGATCGCCGCCAGCGACCAGGGGCCGGGCCGGCGCATACGCCCGCCAATGATCAGATTTTCCTCAACCGACAGCGAGGGGAACAGCTGCCGTCCCTCTGGAACCAGCGCGATCCCCTTGCCTGCCACCTGGTCCGCCCGCAATCCGCCGATCGGCTCGCCCTGATACAAGATACTGTCTGGCCGATTCTGCAACATACCGGAAATTGAGCGCATCAAGGTGGATTTGCCCGCCCCATTGGCCCCGATAATCGCGATCACCCCATCGCTGGCCACCTCCAGATCAAGGCTGAACAGCGCCTGAAAATCCCCATAGAAGGCATCCAGGGAACGGATTTGCAAGACCGGATCAGCCATCTGCCTCAATTCCCAGATAGATTTCGCGCACCTCCTTGCTGGCCATCACCTTTTTCGGGTCGCCCTCGGCTATTTTCCTGCCAAAATCAATGACAATCAGCCGGTCCACCACCGCCAAGAGGGCGTGCACCACATGCTCAATCCAGATGATCGCGACCCCGCGGCTGCGAATCTGGCGTATCGTGGCGACCAGATCCTGACATTCGGCATCTGTCAGCCCGCCAGCGATTTCATCCAGCAGCAATAATTTTGGATTGGCACAGAGCGCGCGGGTCAGCTCCAACCGCTTGCGATCCAGCAATCCCAGCGCCCCGGCCAGATTATTGGCCTTGCCCAGAAGGCCGGTCTCCTCCAGCATTTGCAAGCAATGTTCTTCGGCATGGCGGCCTGCCAGCCCAGCCCCTTGCGTAGCCGCGACCATGGCATTTTCAAAAACAGTCAGCCCGCTGAATGGCTGCGGAATCTGGAAAGAGCGGGCCATACCGGCGCGGCAGCGCTGGGCAGCAGACAGGCGGGTAATATCCTCTCCCAGAAAAAACAGGCGCCCGCCATCCGCAGCCAGCGTGCCGGTCACCAGATTGAACATTGAGGTCTTGCCAGCCCCGTTCGGTCCGATAATTCCCAATGCCTCATTGCTGTCCAGACTATAGCTCAGCTGGTCGGCGACCTGCACGGCCCCGAAGGCTTTGTCAATCCTGTCAAGTCTCAGAATTTCGCTCACCCCAGCCTCTTTACTCTATCAGGCAGAAAGCCTCTCCTCTGCCATTACCCCGGTTAAAACCGTATCACACCTAAATTTTTTCAGTCCCAAATTTTATCCCTATCAGCAGGTCCTGTCACATCACCTGACCCTATTCAGCCCATATTATGGTTATTATCGCAAACCAAACCTTTTTTTGTATCACATTGCGGAACGAATATCTTTACAAGGACAGACTCCCTATTCAGCTTTGTCTGGTGCCTTCATGGGCTGCTTTGGTGCGTGCTTTCAGCTCCCTCAGCACTGTCAATTCCTCGTCTGTAGGGGGCGGGGTTTGGCGCAGATTTTCAGCAAAGCGCACCTGCCAGCCGCAATTTTCCTGCACCTGCTCAGCGCTCACCCCCGGATGCAGGCTGGTTACGGTAAATTCTTTGGTTTCGGGATGCGGCTCCCAGACAGCCAGATCGGTTATCAACAGCACCGGCCCCTCTGTGGTCAGCCCCATACGGGCACGGTGATCCCCCCCCTCGCCATGGCCGAAACTGGTAAAGAAATCTATCTTCTCCACCATGCCCCGCAGAGATTGTTTCATAGTGATATAGATTTTCTGTGACTGGCTGGCGATTTCCGGTGCGCCTCCGCCGCCGGGCAGACGGGTTTTCGGATTGTGATAATCCCCGATAATGGTGGTATTGATATTGCCGAACTTGTCCAGCTGCGCTGCGCCCAGAAAGCCGATTGTCACATGCCCGCCCTGTAGCCAGTAGCGGAACATTTCCGGCACCCCTACCGTGGTCAGGGCGGTCTCGCATAATTCGCCATCCCCGATAGACAGCGGCAGCACTTCCGGGGCGGTTCCAATAGTGCCGGATTCATAAATAAGGGTAATATCCGGGGCG
>JADHLK010000040.1 GCA_016780695.1 Alphaproteobacteria bacterium
TTCTTCCTTGCTGCAATCTTGCGGCACCAGAGGGCGCGCCCCCTATAAAGGGGTTCTCACACACGGTTTTGTGCTGGATGAGCAAGGGCGCAAAATGTCCAAATCGCTGGGCAATGTGATCGCCCCGCAAAAGATCATTGATGAGAATGGGGCCGATATTCTGCGCCTTTGGGTGGTGAGCTCGGATTATTATGATGATTTGCGGATCGGGCCGGAGATTCTGCAACGCCAGACGGATCATTATCGCCGGATTCGCAATACATTGCGCTATTTGCTGGGCGCGCTGGATGGCTATGATAAGGGGCAGGAAAAAATCTACCCGTCCGCCATGCCGGAGCTGGAAAAATGGCTGCTGGCCCGGCTGGCCGCGCTGGATACAGAGATTCGTGAAAAGACACAAGCCTATGATTTTCATGGCATTTTCACAAGCCTGCATGATTTCTGCAATGCAGATTTATCGGCCTTTTATTTTGATGTGCGCAAAGATCGGCTTTATTGCGACAACCCGGCTGATCCGGCCCGCATGGCTACCCGTCAGGTGATGGATGAGATTTTCAAATGCCTGTGCAGCTGGATTGCGCCTATCCTGTGCTTTACCGCGGATGAGGCTTGGCTGGCCTATACCGGCGATGGTGAGGATTCCATTCATCTGCGAGAATATTATCAGCTGCCGTCAGATTGGCAGGATGCCGGCCTGCTAGCCAAATGGGAGCAAATCCGTGCTTTGCGCGGCACTGTAATGGCAGCATTGGAAGAGGCGCGCAATGACGGGCTGATCGGCGGCTCGCTACAGGCTGAGGTGCAGCTGGAACTGCAAGCGGCCACTGGGGATCTGTTGGCTGGCCAGGATTTGCCTGCCCTGTTTATCACCTCGTCTGTGCAGGTGAAAAAAGCAGCTGTGCAAAAGATCACCGTGAGCCGGGCGAGCGGCGGCAAATGCGCCAGATGCTGGAAAACCGACCCGGTTGTTACCTCAGAGGAGGGGATTTGCCAGCGCTGTGATGAGGTGGTCAATCAGTGAGCTGGAACGCCTCCACCAAACGCTTTTTGAGCATCGCAGGCGTGGTTCTGCTGGTGGATATCGTGACCAAGCAATGGATATTGGCGCTGATTTTTGAGCCGCCCCGCATCCTTGAGGTAACGCCCTTTTTCAATCTGGCGCCAGTGTGGAATCCGGGCGTCAGTTTTGGCGTGCTGGCGGGCAATCCGCTGCTGGTCAAGATAGCGGTGCCGCTTTTGGCGCTGGCGGTTATCTGGTGGCTGTGGCGCCAGCTGCCCAGCCTTGGCCGTTGGCAACAGCTGGCCGCCGGGCTGATCTCAGGCGGGGCGATTGGCAATGTGATTGACAGGCTGGTCTATGGCCGGGTAGTTGATTTTGTTGATCTGCATCTGGCAGGCTGGCATTGGCCAGCTTTTAATGTGGCAGACAGCGCGTTGTCTATCGGGGTGGTTCTGTGGTTATATGAGATGATAGCCGGATCGAAAAACCCGCCGCCAGACCGGGACGGCGAAACCGGGGAAATAAGCTGAACAGGGCAAAGCCGATGAACAGGAGAGTGGGTATGCAGCATAAACAGGTCGCGATTCTGATAGGTCTGGCAGCAGCCTTGCTATCCGGCTGTTCTGATTTTCGTCAGGCTATCGGCTCGGAAAAATCGGCGCCAGATGAATTTCAGGTGGTGGTACGCCCGCCGCTCTCTTTGCCGCCTGATTTCAAGCTGCGGCCCAATGCAGAAAATCTACAGACGGCTGCCAGCACCGCCCCGGAGGCGCGCAATCTGGCCCGTAGCCTCTTGGAGCAACGCAATACCAGCCTGACCGGCTATGCGGATTTGTTCCAGCTATCTGCTATTGAGCCGGATATTCGCCGCAAGGTGGATGAGGAAACTGCCGGTATCCGGTTTGAGCGCCGCCTGCCCTTGCAGATTATTTTTGGCGGCCTGCCGGATGTTGGCCCGGTGCTGGATCAGATGGCAGAGGATCGCCGCCTGCGCACCAACAGATTGCAGAAAAGAGCACTCAATGAGGGGGCAACCCCGGCGATTGACGGGGTATTGGGCGATCCGGTGAAGGTTCGTTGAGGGGTGGCAGATGGCTGAAATCCGCCTGCTTCCAGACCATCTGATCAATCAAATCGCAGCCGGGGAGGTGATTGAACGCCCGGCCTCTGCTTTGAAGGAACTGGCGGAGAATGCGCTGGATGCCGGGGCTCGACAGATCAGCATCACAACCGAGCGCGGCGGGCTGGACCGGATTATTCTGGCGGATGATGGCAGCGGCATGGATCGCAAGGCGCTGGAACTCTGTGTCCAGCGGCACGCTACCTCAAAGCTGGCAGATGCCAATCTTTTTGATATTCATTCCTTTGGCTTTCGCGGGGAGGCCCTGCCTTCCATCGGGGCGGTGGCCAGACTGGAAATCACCTCAGCAACCGAAGCGGCCGGGCATGGCTGGCAGATTGAGGTGGATCAGGGACGGATCAGCCCGCCAAAACCAGCCGCCTGTGAGCGTGGCACACGGGTGGTGATTTCTGATCTGTTCGGCTCTACCCCAGCGCGGCTGAAATTCATGAAAACAGATCGCACTGAGGCGGGCTGGTCGCTGGAGGTGATAAAAAAGCTGGCCATGGCCAACCCGCAAACGCGCTTTGAGATGAGTGAGTCCGGCCGCAAGGTGCTGGACCTGCCCGCCCGCAGCGCAGATGAGCCGGGCAGGCGGGCGCGGCTGGCCGATATTATGGGCCGCAATTTTGCTGCTGAAGCGGTCGCCATAGAGGCCGGGCGAGAGACGATCAGCCTGACCGGGCTGGCCGGGTTGCCCACTATGAACCGGCCGACAGCTGCCCATATTCATCTCTTTGTCAATCAGCGTCCGGTGCGTGACCGCCAGCTGATCGGGGCGGTGCGCGCTGCCTATGGCGATATGCTGATGCGTGGGCGCTATCCGGTGGCGGTGCTGTTTCTGGATTTGCCGCCGGATCAGCTGGATGTCAATGTGCATCCGGCCAAGGCTGAGGTTCGTTTCCGGGATGCCGGTTCGGTGCGCGCCTTGCTGGTAGGCGCGCTGTCCTCTGCCCTGCGCGCGGCTGGCCATCAGGCAACTTTGGAAGGGGGCAGCGCGGCACTGGCGCGGCTGGCGAGCGCCGGGCGGAGCCAAGGATCAGGCTCAGCTGTCTGGCCAACCATGCCACCGCACCGGTCCGGCCAGCTGCAGGAACAGGCTGCCAGCTGGCAGGCCCCGCTGGCCGAAACCGCAGATATGCTGGCTGACAGCCCGCCCGAAGCCCGCGTTCCGGTGCTGGCTGAGCAGCAGCAGGCAGCCCATCGCCAGACCCGGCTGGGGGCCGCCCGTGCCCAGCTGCATCGCACCTATATCATTGCCGAGACAGAGGCCGGTATCACGCTGGTAGATCAGCACGCGGCGCATGAAAGGCTGGTTATGGAGCAGATGAAAAAAGCCCTGGCAGACGGCCAGCCCGCGTCGCAGCTGCTGTTATTGCCAGAGGTGGTGGAATTGCCGCCAGAGCAGGTCGAGCAGGTCACCTCTATGCTGGAGAATCTGGCTGGGTTTGGGCTGCAAGCAGAGGCTTTTGGCGCGGCGGCCTTTCTGGTGCGGGAGACACCAGCTATATTGGGTGAGGTGGATGCCGGCCAGCTGCTGCGCGATATTGGCGAGGAGCTGGCTGAGTTGGGCGGCAGTGCCTCATTGGCTGAGCGCATTGAACGGGTGCTGGCAACAGCGGCCTGTCATAGCTCGGTGCGGGCCGGGCGACAGCTGAATGCTGAGGAAATGAACCAGCTGCTGCGGGATATGGAAAACACCCCCGGCTCTGGTCAGTGTAATCATGGACGCCCGACTTATATTCAGCTTTCGCTGGCCGAAATTGAACGATTATTTGGTCGGCGCGCCTAGCCGGTCAGGCTGAGGATATGCAGCGCGGCAACACCGTAGAGGCGGCGTTCTTCCAGCTGAAAACCGGCAGGCAAAGCCAGCTCTTCGCTCTTGCGCGTCTCGGCCAGAACAAGGCTGGCCTCAGAGAGCGCCCCGGCCTGCCAGGCGGCGGCCAGCCCGGCCTCCGTCAGCCCGTGATCATAAGGCGCATCCATTAGCATAATATCGACAGGCGGGCCTCTCCAGGGCGGCAATTTTTCAGCTGCCCCGGCTATGACCCGGCAGTGATCAGCAAAGTCCAGCCGCTCAATATTGCGCCGCAGGACGGCCAGCGCGGCCATATCCTGTTCAACAAAAATCGCCATCCCAGCCCCGCGGGAGAGGGCCTCCAGCCCCAGCGCGCCGGTCCCGGCAAACATATCCAGCACCACCGCCCCTTCCAGCCGGACAGCATAGCGCCCGCCTGCCAGAATGTTGAACAGGGCGGCTCTGGTGCGCTGGGCAGTTGGCCTGACAGAGTTGCCGGCCAGCGGGCTAAGTTTTCTGCCGCGGCGGCTTCCGGCGATGATTTGCTGCATTTTTTCCAGCCCTTTTTGGCCCGGCATTCCTGTTGCGGTTTTGACCCGGCGCATCCTGCCGGGGCTTGGCAAGCCGCAGCCGCGGCCCGATGTTCTTGCGGATGGGGCGGCCCAGACCCAGCTGATCCATTAAGCTGGCAGTCGGCACTTCGGCGACGGCCCCGGCTTCCAGCTTGCCCAGCATGAACGGCCCGTAGGAGAGCCGGATAAGGCGGCTGACTGGCCAGCCCAGATGTTCCATCACCTTGCGGACTTCCCGATTTTTCCCCTCTCTTATTGAGATGGTCAGCCAGGCATTGCTGTTCATCTGGCTGTCAAGGCGCGCCAGCAGGCTGTCATAGCGAAACCCGTCAATTTCGATGCCGTCCTGCAACGCTTCCAGCCTGGCTTCTTCTATCCGCCCATGCACCCGCACCCGGTATTTACGCAACCAGCCGGTTTGTGGCAGCTCCAGATGGCGGGCCAGCGCGCCGTCATTGGTCAGCAATAACAGCCCTTCGGAATCCATATCCAGACGACCCACCGAAACCAGCCGCGGCAGATTATCAGGCAGCGTATCATAAATGGTCTGGCGGCCCTTTTCATCCTGATTGGAGACAACCAGACCGCGCGGCTTGTAATAGCGCCACAGGCGGGTCGGCTCACTGCCGCCCAGCTTTTTGCCATCCACCAGAATCCTGTCCAGCGGGCCAACGGTAAAGGCCGGGCTGTCCAATAACGCGCCATTGACCGAGACCCGCCCGGCCAGAATCCAGGCTTCTGCCTCGCGGCGGGAACACAGGCCGGATCGGGCCATACGCTTGGCGATCCGTTCCTTTTCAGGAGTAGCAGCAAAATGAAAACCGGATTTTTCCATGCACCTTACTTCTCGCACAAAGATTGGGCCTTGGCAAACCTGCTACAATCAGGCTAGTGCTTGGTCTATGACAGGCGAGGACCCAATGCAAGCAGCCCTTGCGGCGGCCAGACAGGCGGCCGGGCGGGGTGAGGTGCCAGTCGGGGCGGTGATTACCGGCCCGGACGGCGCGCTTCTGGCTGTTACGGGAAACGAGACCGAAGCCCGCCAGGACAGCACCGCGCACGCCGAATTACTGGTCATCGCCGCAGCGCAGGCGCGCCGCGGTTCAAAATATCTTGAAGACTGTGATCTCTGGGTTACGCTGGAGCCTTGCGCCATGTGTGCCGGGGCGATTGCGCTGGCCCGTATCAGGCGGCTTTATTTCGGTGCGGCAGACCAAAAAGGTGGGGCGGTTGAACATGGCCCACGCCTGTTCAGCCAGCCCACCATCCATCATCGCCCGGAAATCTATGGCGGCCTGTCAGAGGCAGAAGCCAGCCAGCTATTGCAGGATTTTTTTGCCGCAAGGCGGGGCTAGGCACCCGCCCTCTCACAGGGCAGCCGGTTATCGGGTAGCGGCAATATCGCGGCGACAAAACCCCTCTGGCCAGTCAATCATAGCTACCCCCTGATAGGCCCGCGCCCGCGCTGACTGGCTGTCCGGGCCCAGCCCGGTGATAGCCAGCACCCGGCCACCTGCTGCTGTTACCCGGCCCGCCTCATCCAGACTGGTTCCAGCATGATAGGCCAGAATATCCGGCTGGCCCTCCAGCGCGTCCAGCCCTTTTATCTGGCTGCCGGTCTGATAGCTGCCCGGATAGCCGCTGCTGGCCAGCACAACGGTCACCGCGTGATCCGGCGACCAGCGCATATCAAAATGGCTGAGCCCTCCTTCTGTCTGGGTCAGCATGGCAGCAAGCAGATCAGATTTCAGCCGCGGCAAAATCACCTGTGCTTCAGGATCACCAAAGCGGCAATTAAACTCAATCACTTTTGGCCCGTCTTCGGTCAGCATCAGCCCGGCATAAAGAATGCCGGTATAGGGCGTGCCTTCTTCTGCCATGGCCCGCGCAACAGGCTGGATGATGCGGTCCATAATCTGCCCCCGCAGCGCCTCTGTCTCATGCGGTGAGGGGCTGACCGCGCCCATGCCGCCAGTATTGGGGCCCTGATCATTATCAAAGGCCCTTTTGTGATCACGCGCTGAGGCCATCCAGACCGCTTCTGGCCCGTCAAGCAACGCAAAGGCCGAGATTTCCGGCCCGCTGATCCGCTCCTCTATCAGGATACGGCGGCTGGCCGCGCCAAATTGGCCATCCAGCATGGATTGAATAGCCTGTTCTGCCATTGCCCAGTCATCACAGACAACCACCCCCTTGCCAGCAGCAAGCCCGTCTGCCTTGACCACGCAATAGCCGTTCAGGCTGTGGGCAAAACGGATCGCAGCTGCTGGCTCATCAAACGCGGCAAAAGCCGGTTGCGGGATAGCGTGGCGGGCGCAAAAATCACGCGCAAATTCCTTGGATCCTTCCAGCCGGGCGGCTGCTGCGCGTGGGCCAAAGGCCGCTATCCCCAGACTGTCCAGCCGGTCTGCCAGCCCGTTCACCAGCGGCAATTCCGGCCCGATAACCACCAGGTCCACCTGTTCTTTTTCAGCCAGCGCACAAAGCTGGTCGGTATCCTCAGCCGCCACCGCCACCAATCGGCCCAGCCTGCCCAGAGCCGGGCTGCCCGGGGCGATAAGCAATTCCTGTAACAGCGGTGATCCGCTTAATGCGAGGGCCAGCGCGTGTTCGCGCCCGCCACTGCCAACCAACAAAACCTTCATTTTGGAAATTTGTTCCCCTGTTTCCGGGTTGCGATTGTTTGACTGCCGCTATCTGTGCCATAAAAGAGCCATGATGAGCAATGACCTTGTCCGCAATGACCCGCCCGCCGTGGCTGGCCGCGCCGATAATCAGGCCCCCTATTCAGTCTCGGAATTGTCCGGGGCTATCAAGCGCACGATTGAGGGGACTTTTGATTATGTTCAGGTGCGCGGCGAAATCTCGCGCCCGTCCCGCCCGGCCTCCGGCCATCTTTATTTCACCTTGAAAGATGATCGCGCCACCCTGTCCGGGGTGGTCTGGAAAGCGATGGTGCCCGGCCTCGGCATTGAGCCTGAAGAAGGGCTGGAGGTCATCTGTTCGGGCAAGCTCACCACTTTTGCCGGCCAGTCCCGCTATCAGATCATTGTCAGCCGCATGGAAATTGCCGGTGAGGGGGCGCTACTAAAACAGCTGGAGGAGCGGCGCAAAAGGCTGGCCGGGGAAGGGCTGTTTGATGCAGATCGCAAACAGCCTGTGCCGCGCCTGCCGCGCGTTATCGGCATTGTGACCAGCCCGACCGGGGCGGTGATACGCGATATTTTGCATCGGTTGGCTGAGCGTTTCGGGGTGCGGGTGCTGGTCTGGCCGACTTCGGTTCAGGGGTCGGGGGCTGAGGCCGGTATAGCGCGGGCGATAACCGGCTTTAACCAGCTGCCAGAGACTGGCAGCCTGCCGCGCCCGGATGTGATTATTGTGGCACGCGGCGGCGGTTCGCTGGAAGATCTCTGGTGCTTTAATGAAGAAAGCGTGGTGCGCGCGGCCGCGGCCAGCCAAATCCCTCTGATCTCGGCTATTGGGCATGAGACCGACACCACGCTGATCGATTTTGCTGCTGATTTGCGCGCCCCCACCCCGACAGCAGCAGCTGAACTGGCTACCCCGGTGCAAGAGGAGCTGGTTGCCCGGCTGGATGAGCTGGCTGCGCGCCTGCAGCGTGCGGTGCTGCGCAAGCGCGAGCAATCGGCCCAGCTGCTATCTGCGGTGATGAAGGGCCTGCTGCATCCGGCTGAACAGATTGGCCGGCGCGAGCAACAGCTGGACAGTCTGCTGTCCGGGCTGGAAGCACGGCTGGAGCAGCGGCTGGCAGGCTGGCAGTTGCAGCTGGCCCGTCTCGGCGACCGGCTGCCGCAACCAGCGCGCCAGCTGGGAGAGGCTGGCCAGCGGCTGACGGCTGCGTCTGGCCGCATAGAGGCTGGGCTGAACCGGTTGCTGGCCAAGTCGGAACAGGATTTATCAGCTGCCAGCCGCCTGCTCTCGGCAAATTCCTTTGAACGGGTGCTGGAACGCGGCTTTGTGCTGGTGACAGACACGGCCGGTCAGCCGATAAAGCGGGCTGCTGCGGCCCCGCCCGCTGCCGAAATCATCTTGCGCTTTGCCGATGCCAGCCGTCAGGCGGTGCTGGATGGCCCGGCCGGACAGGCCAAACAGGCTGATAATAAAAAACCGGCCAGCCGCAAAAAACCGGCCCCGCCAGAGCAAGAAGACCTGTTCTAGTCCAGCCGCCCCCAGCGCCGATGCGGCCACAGCCATTGCTCCGGGGCTTCTCTTATCCAGCTTTCAAAAATCTGGTTGATGCGGGTTGCCAGCGCCAGAACCGCCTCCTCCTCCTCGCCTTCGGGCAAATCCAGCGGGGCTGATATATCGAGGCTTAACCGGCCATCCGGCAAGCGCCGCGTGCGGGCCATATGCAAGGCTGATTTGCGCCGCAACGCCACCTTGATATGCGAGACAGCTGTCTGGGCAGGATGACCGAAAAACGGCACTTCTGCCCCCTCGCGCAGCTGCTGGTCAGCCAGAATCAGCATCACACCGCCTGCCGTGACTGTTGCCACCATGCCGAGCGCCGCCTCGCGCCCCTTGATAAAGGTTTTTGTGCGCCGCTGGTTCTGGCGGGTCTGAAAAATCCAGTTCGCCAGCTGATTATTCAGCGGCCGATAGATAATCCCCACCTCACGGCCGGACTGGCGCACGGCCTCTGGCATAATTTCCCAATTTCCAAAATGCCCGCCCACCAGAATGGAGCCGCCCGGGTTTTCTGTCAGATGATGTAGCCCGGTGATCGCCACCTGACCGGATCGCACCAGCTGGCTGGCATGGAAAAACTCGCCTGCCGTGCGGCCTGTCTGCCACCACATTTTTCTGATAAGTGCGTGTCTTTGGTCTGCCTCCAGCTCGGGCATCGCATGGGCCAGATTCTGTTCAGCCCGTCTCTGCCAGCTGCTGAACGGGGCCAGCAGGCGCACCGCCGCCCCACCCAGCCAGCTGGCCATGCGGACTGGCAGCAGCCGGAACAGGCCGCTGAGTAACAGCAACCCGGCAGCCTCTACCGGCCAGACCAGCCAGCGGATCAACAGGCGTATGAGAAAGGGTTGTTTATGATAGGACATCTCGGCCTGTCTTCTGTGTGATAATCTCGGCCAGCTGCTGCTGATCGGCTGTCGCAAGGTCCAGCCAGACGGACAGGCACTGCACCCGCTCTCGCCATTCCGAGGGCAGGCGCACCCAATCCTTATGCGTGGTTACCAGCTGCGCCCCGGTCTGATGGGCATCATCGGACAGGCGGCTGAGATCAGCTTCCGTCCAGAGATGATGGTCACCAAAGGCGGCCTGACCGGCCAGCTCCGCCCCGATATTCTGCAAGGTCTGGAAAAAGCGGGCGGGTCTGCCAATGCCGGCAAAGGCAAAGACGCGCTGGCCCTTCAGCTGGTCTGCCTCCTCACTATAGGGCAGCAGCTGGGCGGTAATCTGCGGGATATGGGCAGGCAGCCTGTTTGCCAACCCGCTCCGGTCCGGGCCATTGAACAGAATCACATCTACCCGCGCCAGACCGCTGGCCAGACTCTCGCGCAGCGGCCCGGCCGGCAGCAGCCAGCCATTACCGGCCCCCACCTCACCGTCAAAGACTGCGATTTTCAGATCCTGATGCAGTTGCCAATTTTGCAGCCCGTCATCCATGACAATGACATCTCCCAGCCCGGCCCGCGCAATCGCCTCGGCCCCGGCAGCGCGCTGGCGGGCCACCACCACCGGAAAGCTGGCCGCCATCAAGAGCGGCTCATCGCCGACCCGGGCGGCCTCATGCTCAGCCGGATCCACCCGCAACGGGCCGCTCTCGCTGCCACCATGCCCGCGCGAGAGAATGACCGGCTGGACCCCGCGCTCAGCCAGCAGGCTGCACAAGGCCAGCACAGACGGCGTTTTGCCTGATCCGCCAACAGTTAGATTGCCGACACAGATGACCGGCAGGCTGGCCTTTTTCGGCTTGCCTTTGGCGCGAGCCAGCTGGCTGGCCAGCCACCAGAGGCCGGATAAGGGCAGCAGGCTGGCGGCCCGCACCCCGCGGCTGTTCCAGAATTTCGGGGCGCGCTGCGCGATCATGGTTTGGTTCCCCCGGCTTCAGTCTTCGCCTCTTTCAGCGCAGCGTCAATAGCGGCTGCCGCCCGCTCAGGCCGCCGGGCTGCTTCCTCAACAAAGGCCGGCCCGGCTTCGGCGGCCTGCATCCGAAAGCCGGTATCCGCCAGAGCCGTTGCCAAATCCGTGGCCAGCTTTTCGGCGGCACTAATCCGCATAGCCCCGGCCGCAACCAGACCCTCATAATCAGCCTGATTCTTGA
>JADHLK010000041.1 GCA_016780695.1 Alphaproteobacteria bacterium
TCTTTTCAGGATTGCACGCTGGAGCCGACAGACCATGCCCGCCATGCCTTGCGGCTCGGCTTTCGTCAAGTGAAGGGCCTGTCTGCCGGAGAGGCGGGCCGCATCGCTGCCAGCCGTGGCACAGAGGGCTATGAGAGTCTGGCGGATATTGTGCGGCGGGCAGATATATCCATTGGCGCGCTGGAAGCGTTGGGGCGGGCAGATGGGTTCACCTCGCTGGGGCTGGACAGGCGCACAGCCTTGTGGGAATTGCGCCGCCTGCGCCGTCAGAAAAGCCATGATTTACCACTTTTTGCCCATGCTGAACGCCGCCATGCCAGCCTTTATCCCCCGCAGGCAGAGGTCGGCCTGCCTGCCACCCAACCGGGCGAGGCGGTGATGCTGGATTATCAGGCGACCAGCCTGTCCCTGAAAGCCCATCCGATGCGCCTGCTGGCCGAATTTGTTGAGGCCGACCGCTGGCAGCTTTGCTCAGCTGCCCAGCAAGTCCGGGATGGCCAGCGGCTACGGCTGATCGGGTTGGTTGCGGGCCGCCAGCGCCCCGGCACGGCCAAGGGCACGGTCTTTGTCACGCTTGAGGATGATGCGGGTTCCTTGAATGTCATTGTCTGGCCAAAGCTGGTTGCGCGCGACCGCCGCGCCTTGCTGGGCGCGCATATTATGGGGGTTGTCGGCCGGGTGCAGAAACAGGACGGGGTGCTGCATCTGATTGCTGAGAGCCTGTATAATGGTGATCATTATCTGGGGCGGCTGCAACCGGCTGATGGCGTGGCCCGCCCGCCTCTCAAAAGCCGTGATTTTCACTAAAAAAACCTGCCCCTTGACCGGTGGCAGGCTAACCTGTCTTGCTGGTTGTTTCAGGCAGGGCAAAACAGGCATTACCCATCCGGTAAAGCCGGGCACAGACAGCGCGGGCCTGATCTTCTTCCAGCCCGGCAAAGCGCACCCGCCAGAGCGGCAAGGCCCCGCGGGTAACCAGCCGCACATCAGCAGGCACCATCTCCAGCATGGTTGGAACCGCCCGCCTGGCAGCCACCGCCGCTTTATGGGCATTGATGCGGCGGGCATAGCTGCCGACCTGAATAACCCAGCTGGCCGGGGTATCTGCTGTGCCGGGGCTGGCTAACGCTGCTGCTGGCTGCTGGGCTGGCAGGCGGGTGCTGGTCCGGCCGGCCGCGGCCAGCTCTACCGGCAGTGGTGGGCGCGGGGTCGGCCCGGCCGCAGGCAGGCTGGCAATTTGCACCGGCTGGGCGCGTTTGAACTGGCGGGTGAGCAAGGAGATCATATGCTGGTCTCTGCTGCTGCTTTTGCGCCCGCCAAAAACCACCCCGATCAGGCGCACGCCATTTTGCTCAGCTGTGGCAACCAGATTAAAGCCGGATGCCCCGGTATAGCCTGTCTTGATGCCGTCAGTACCGGAAAACCGGCTCAGCAGCTTATTGTGATTGCTATAGACGCGCCCGCGAAAGCGCCAGCTCCGGCGCTTGAAATAATCAAAATATTGGGGAAAGTCGCGCCGGATAGCGATACCCAGCCGGGCCATGTCACGGGCGGTGCTTTTTTGTGCCCGGTTGGGCAAGCCGGACGCATTTTTGAAGATTGTCCGGCGCATCCCCAGCATTTTTGCTTTTTTGGTCATTTGTATGGCAAAGCTGGCCTCATCGCCGGCAAGATGCTCAGCCACCACGGTTGCGACATCATTGGCTGATTTGGTAACCAGCGCCAAAATAGCCTCTTCGACCTGAATTGTCTCGCCCGGCTTCAGATAGAGCTTGGAGGGCGAACGCGACGCCGCCACCCGTGAGGTTTTCATGCGTGTCGTTTTGGTCAGCTGGCCCTTTTCCAGCGCTTCAAACATCATGTAGAGCGTCATGATTTTGGTCAGCGAGGCGGGATAAAGCTGTTTGTCAGCACTGCGGGAAAACAGCACCCGGCCGCTCTCTTCTTCCATGACGATTGAGGCGTAGCGGGGATTGGCGGCGGCTGGTGGGCTGGCCAGAAGCAGGAAAAACCCGGCCAGCAGAAGCAGAAAAAGGGCGAGCAGCTGAAATGATTTCCTGGCAGGTAAAAAGGGCACGATAGCTTTTGTCCACTCCATCCGGGCACCCGGGCAAAGGCCGGGTTTCTAGCCTTGAGCGAATTGAATCACAGCCCCTTGATGAGGTCAAGCTGGCTTGAAGGGCTGAAATTGGGTAATATCATTTTTGTGAAAAACATACCGCCTTTCCCTTGAGGCCGCGCCCTGTAATATTATATTATCATTATGTAATCCGGGGCAGGGTCAAGAGCAGGTCAGACAAATAGGATGCGTGCATGAGCAGCAAGCAGAACCAGACAGGTAGCCCGGATGGCGGGTTGGTTCTGGAAAAGGAACCGAAGACCAAAAAACCAACCCTTTACCGGGTGTTGATGCTAAATGATGACTATACACCGATGGAATTTGTGGTGATGGTTCTGCAGCGGTTTTTCGGCCATGATCTGGAATCGGCCCAGAAAATCATGCTGCATGTGCATCAGCGCGGTATCGGGGTTTGCGGCATCTATGCTTATGAGATTGCCGAGGCAAAGGTCAATCAGGTGACCCAGTTTGCCCGCCAGAATGAACATCCGCTGCAGCTGCAGCTGGAACAGGAATAAAGAACAGGAAGCGAATTTATGTTGTCACGCGATCTCGAAGAAACATTGCGCCGCGCGCTGTCACTGGCTGGGGAACACGCCCATGAATTCGCCACGCTGGAACATTTGCTGCTGGCGATGCTGGAAGACCCGGACGCGCTGGCGGTGATGAAAGGCTGCCAGCTCGATACCAGCCGCCTGCGCAAGATGTTGGAAGAACATATTGATGAGGAGATGACAGCTATTATTTCCTCAGCTGAGGAGCTGGAGGTGCAGCCAACTGCTGCCTTTTCGCGTGTGGTGCAGCGCGCTATCATCCATACCCAGCAATCCGGCCGCGGCGTGGCAACCGGGGCGAATGTGCTGGTGGCCCTGTATTCTGAGCGGGATTCGCACGCTGTCTGGTTTCTCAATTCGCTGGAGATGTCGCGCCTTGATGCGGTGTCTTTCCTCAGCCATGGCAGCGGCGAGGGGCCAACCCCTGCAGAAGATATGGCAGCTGAGAAGGAGGCAGAGTCCCAGGAAGGTTCTGATCCGCTCAGCCAATATGCCACCGACCTGATCGCCAAGGCCGCTGATGGCCGCATTGATCCGCTGATAGGCCGTCAGGCAGAGGTGGACAGAACCATTCAGATTCTGTGCAGGCGCACCAAGAACAACCCGCTCTATGTCGGTGATCCGGGGGTCGGCAAGACGGCGATTGCCGAAGGGCTGGCCTTGCGGATTGTCGAAGGCTCTGTGCCGGATATTTTGAAGACAGCGGTTATCTATGCGCTGGATATGGGCGCGCTGCTGGCTGGCACCCGCTATCGGGGCGATTTTGAGGAGCGGCTGAAAGCGGTGATGAAACAGGTCGCCGGCGATGAGCAGGCGATTTTGTTCATTGATGAGATACATACCATTATCGGGGCCGGGGCCACTTCTGGCGGGGCAATGGATGCTTCCAACCTGCTGAAACCCGCCTTGCAGGATGGCCAGCTGCGCTGTATCGGTTCAACCACCTATAAGGAATATCGCGGCTATTTTGAAAAGGATCGCGCCCTGTCACGCCGCTTTCAGAAGATTGATGTGGCTGAGCCGTCAGTTGCCGATACGATCAAGATTCTGGCCGGGCTGAAGCCGCGCTATGAACAGCATCACGGGGTCAAATTCACCCAAGCAGCCCTGCGCACGGCGGTGGAAATGTCGGCCCGCTATATCAATGATCGCAAATTGCCAGACAAGGCGATTGATGTGATTGACGAGGCGGCGGCCGCGCAGAATTTGCTGCCTCCCTCGCGCCGCAAATCACAGATCGGCCAGAAAGAGGTTGAGGCGACCATCGCCACCATGGCCCGCATTCCGGCCAAGCATGTGAACCGGGATGACCGGGCAGTGCTGGCCGCGCTGGATACGGATCTGAAGCGGATGGTCTTTGGTCAGGATACGGCGATTAACGCGCTGGCGGCGGCGATTAAACTGTCGCGGGCCGGGCTGCGGGAGCCGGAAAAGCCGGTTGGTAATTATCTGTTTTCTGGCCCCACCGGGGTTGGCAAGACAGAGGTCGCCCGCCAGCTGGCTGAGGTGATGGGGATCAAGCTGATCCGCTTTGATATGTCCGAATATATGGAGCGTCATACGGTCTCGCGCCTGATCGGGGCCCCGCCGGGCTATGTTGGTTTTGATCAGGGCGGGCTGTTGACAGATGCGATTGACCAGACCCCGCACGCGGTGCTGCTGCTGGATGAGATTGAAAAGGCACATCCAGATTTATTCAATCTGTTGCTGCAGGTGATGGATCATGGGCGGCTGACCGATTCAAACGGCAAGTCGGTTGATTTCCGCAATGTGATCCTGATCATGACGACCAATGCCGGGGCGTCTGAGATGTCGCGTCAGGCGATTGGCTTTGGCCGCGGCAACAAGACAGATGCGGATTCAGAAGCGATTGAAAAGGCCTTCACCCCGGAATTCCGCAACCGGCTGGATGCGATTGTGCCCTTTGCGCCGCTGCAGCCGGAAATTGTGCGCAAGGTGGTGGATAAATTCATTATGCAGCTGGAAATGCAGCTGGCGGATCGGCAGGTTGAGATTCTGCTGGATGAGGCGGCGTGTGACTGGCTGGCGGCGCGCGGCTATGATGCAGCCTATGGGGCGCGCCCGCTGGCACGGCTTATTCAGGAACATGTTAAAAAGCCGCTGGCTGATGAATTGCTGTTTGGCAAGCTGGTCGCAGGCGGGCAGGTCAAAATCTCAGTCAAGGATGACCAGCTGCTGCTGGATTGCCAGCCGCCAAAACCGGCCAGCCGTCCAAAAAAGACTGAAAAAGTCTAGGCGTAACGGGTTTCAGGCAGTTTTGCGATAGGGGCTGCTGGTCTCTATCATGCGGGCCTCGGCGGTGATCCCGCCTGCTTCCTGGCGGCAGAATCGGCTCACCGCGGCGGCCAGCCCGGGATGGCTGATATAATGGGCTGAGGCTGTCTTGACCGGCATATAGCCGCGCTGGACCTTGTGCAGGCCCTGGGCCCCAGCCTCCACCCGTGCCAGCCCGGCCTCTATGGCAAAATCAATCGCCTGATAATAGCATGTTTCAAAATGCAGGTTCGGCACATCGGCCAGCGTTCCCCAATTCCGGCCATATAGGCAATCCGGCCCGATAAAATTCAGCGCGGCGGCGACAGGCTGGCCGTCCTTTTCTGCCAGCACCAACAGGCAGCGATCCCGCATTAGCACATCCAGCCGGTCAAAAAAGTCCCGCGTCAAATAGGCCCCGCCCCATTTGCGGTCAATCGTCGCCAGATAGCATTGATAGAAGAAATCCCAATGTTCGGGCTTTATCTCCTCCCCGCTGAGGCGGCGCATCTGCAGGCCAGCTGCGGCGATGCTGGCGCGCTCCTTTTTCACATTTTTGCGCTTGCGTGAGGCAAAGCTGGCCAGAAAATCATCAAAATCCCGGTAGCCCTGATTGTGCCAGTGAAATTGCAAGCCGCTGCGCAACTGCCAACCTGCCTCCTCAAAAGCCTGTCTGTCTGCCTCTTCAATGAAGGTCACATGGGCTGAGGAAAGCTCGTTGCTGGCAACCAGCTGCTGCATGGCTGCTATCAGCTGGCCGCGCAATTCCGGCCGGTCCGGGCGGGTCAGCAGGCGCGGACCCGGCACCGGGGTAAAAGGAATGGCAGATAGAAATTTTGGATAATAATCGCCGCCCGCCTGTTCCAGTGCCTGTGCCCAGCCATGGTCAAAAACATATTCGCCGTAAGAATGGCTTTTCAGCCAGCCGGGCAGGGCCGCCTGCAATCTGCCTGTCGCATCGGTCAGCCCAACATGCAGAGGCTGCCAGCCAGACTGCCCGCCGACTGAGCCGCTTTGCTCAAGGGCGAGCAGGAAATCATAGCTGACCAGCGGGTGCGGACTGGCTAGCAGGGCCTGCCATTCTGCCCGGTCAATCTCCTGCAGGCCAGAAAAGATTTTGGCGGAAATCCGGTCATTTTGGCTAGGCTTTGTCATACTCTCCAATATGGCATGACCAGCCGATGAGGCAAGCCTGCGATCAGTCTTTCAGCTCAAAAATAGCGTCAATTTCAACCGGCACATTGCGCGGCAGAACATTGGTGCCAACCGCAAAGCGAGCGTGCTGGCCGGCCTCGCCGAAAACCTCCACCATCAGATCAGAGGCGCCATTGATGACTTCCGGCTGCTCAGTGAAGCTGTCGGTGCAGGCCACAAAACCACCCAGCTTGACAACTCGGCTCACCCGGCTGAGATCGCCGCCTGCTGCGGCTTTTGCCTGGGCCAACAGGTTAATCGCACAGATGCGCGCAAGCCCGGCGGCTTCTTGGGTTGTTATATCGCTGCCGACCTTGCCAGTTGCTGCCAGCTTGCCATCCAGCATAGGCAGCTGGCCAGCCACAAAAACCAGATTGCCGCTGATAATATAGGGAAGGTAATTGGCGGCCGGGGGCGGGGCTTCTGGCAGGGTGATGCCCAGCCGGGCAAGATTTTCTTCTATCATTTGTGCCATGATCGGATCCTTCTTCATGGTTGGTTCAGCGCTCCCCTGACTATTTTTAGCACGGGACCAGCCTCCTCAGCAAAATGCCGCAAGCAGCACAGCCAGAATAGCAGCCAGCCGCCGCTTTCTGCCCCGAAAACCCGCTGGCAGGGGGGCAAAAAAAATCCGCCAGCAAGGCTGGCGGAGAGTTTTTGGGAGGATGAAATGATTGGCTGGTTATCAGCTGCAACCAGTTGTTGCCCCGCAGGTGTTACATTTCAGACAGGTTCCGTTGCGCACCAGCGTGAAATTCTGGCACTCAGAACAGGATTCGCCCTCATAGCCCTGCATTTTTGCTTGCTGGACCTGTTCAGTGACAGAAATAGTCTGGCCCGCCATTGTTTGATTGGCCATTGTTTGATTAGCCATTGTTTGACTAGCTGGGACAGCCTCGGCAACTATGCTGGCCGGGGCAGCAATGGCGGTTTCCGGCTCAGCCACGGCAGGCTTCAGGGCGGTCGCCGCCTTGCCAAGCGTTGCCTGCTGGTTGGAATAAACCACCAGCCCGGTCTGGCCGCGCACAAAGCCATGGCTGGTCACCTTGTTCACCAGCTCGGATTGTGCCTCACCGCCGCCTGTCGTATCAGCCGCCAGATCATCGGTGCTGACATGGCCCAAATCATGGCGACCCAGATAGGAGATTGCCAACTCGCGGAATGTATAATCCAGAATGGAAGTGGACATTTTGATCGCATCATTGCCGGTTACCATCCCCTGCGGCTCAAAGCGGGTAAAGGTAAAAGCCTCGACAAACTCCTCCAGTGGCACCCCGTATTGCAGGCCGATAGAGACCGCGATGGCAAAATTATTCATCAAGGAACGGAAGGCCGCCCCTTCCTTATGCATATCGATAAATATCTCACCAATGCGGCCATCTTCATATTCACCAGTTCTGAGATAAACCTTATGTCCACCAACAGAGGCTTTTTGGGTATAGCCCTTGCGCCGGTCCGGCAGCCTTTCGCGTTCCTGCTGGCGGATAAAGCGTTCAACGATTTTCTCTACCACCTGCGGAACAGCAGCAGCAGAAGGCGCGTCCATCGCCTCTTGCAGGCTGTCCTCATCCTCTTCCTCATCAACCAGCGCGGCAGACAGAGGCTGGCTGAGCTTGGAGCCGTCCCGGTAGAGCGCGTTGGCCTTCAGCCCCAGCTTCCAGGACAGCATATAGGCCGCCCCGCAATCCTCAACCGTTGCGTTGTTCGGCATATTGATGGTCTTGGAGATAGCCCCGGAAATAAAGGGCTGGGCCGCGGCCATCATGGTGATGTGGCTGTCCACAGACAAGAACCGTTTGCCGATCCGCCCGCAAATATTGGCACAGTCAAAAATTGACAGATGTTCCTCTTTGAGGTGCGGTGCCCCCTCGACAGTCATCGCCCCGCAGACATGGATATTGGCGGCCTCGATCTCCTCTTTGGAGAAGCCGAGTGCTTCCAGCATATTGAAATTGAAATCTGCCAGCTGGGCATCAGTAAAGCCCAGCTTGTCCTTGCAGAATTCGGCGCCCAGCGAGAATTGGTTAAAGGCGAATTTCACATCAAAAGCGTTCGCCAGCGCGGTGTTCAGCTTTTCCAGCGTGGCCTCATCAAAGCCCTTTTCCTGCAAGGCGGCGACCGAAATGGACTGGCATTTTTCAAGATTGCCATTGCCGACCGCATAGCGGGTGATGTCTTCTATCTGTGATCTGGTATAACCCAGCCGCTCCAGTGCTTCGGGAACCACCCGGTTGATGATTTTGAAATAGCCACCGCCGGCCAGCTTCTTGAATTTGACAATGGCAAAATCCGGCTCAATTCCGGTGGTGTCGCAATCCATCACAAGGCCGATTGTGCCGGTCGGTGCTATGACGGTTGACTGGGCGTTGCGATAGCCGTGCTTCTGGCCAAGCGCCAGCGCATCATCCCAGGCCACCGCCGCGGCCTTGACGAGGGCCTGATCCGGGCAGGATTTCTTGTCCAGCGGCACCGGCTTGACAGCCAGCCCCTTATAGCCGGTCGCCTTGCCATGCGCGGCCTGGCGATGATTGTGCATCACCCGCAACATATTATCTGCGTTTTCCTGATAGAGCGGGAAGGTGCCCAGCTCGCCGGCAATTTCTGCTGAGGTGGCGTAGGAGCGGCCTGTCATAATCGCGGTGATCGCCCCGCAAATGGCGCGGGCCTCATCACTGTCATAGGAATAGCCGGCCGCCATCAACAGCCCGCCAATATTGGCATAGCCCAGCCCCAGCGTGCGATAATCATAAGAACCCTGGGCAATTTCCTTTGACGGGAATTGGGCCATCAGCACCGAGGCTTCCAGCGTCAGCGTCCAGAAGCGCACCGCGTGCTCAAAGCTCTCAATATCGAAGCTGCCATCAGCATGGCGGAACTGCATCAGATTCATCGAGGCCAGATTACAGGCGGTATCATCGAGGAACATATATTCAGAGCAGGGGTTAGAGGCGTTAATACGCCCGCCTGCCGGGCAGGTATGCCATTCATTGATGGTGCTATCATATTGCAGGCCCGGATCCGCACAGGCCCAGGCGGCATGAGCTATTTTTTCCCACAGCTCATCGGCCTTGACGGTGCGGATAACCTTGCCGTTGGTGCGCTGGGTCAGCTCCCAGTCACCCTTGTCCAGAACCTTTTGCAAAAAGTCATTGGAGACACGCACCGAATTATTGGAATTCTGGCCAGCCACGGTCAGATAGGCTTCGGAATCCCAGTCCGTGTCATAGGTGCGGAAGGAAATCTCATTGAAACCCTGCTCGGCAAATTGAATAACCCGCTGGATATAATTTTCCGGGATCATGGATTTGCGAGCCGCTAGGATAGCCTTTTTCAGCGCCTTGTTTTCCTTTGGATTGAAGCGGATATCTGCTGCTAGGCCGTTATCATTGCAGGCTGCCATCACTTCATTCATGTGTTTCTGGGCCAGCTTGGAGCCAGCAACCAGCGCGGCAACCTTCTGTTCTTCAACAACTTTCCAGTCGATATATTCCTCAATATCGGGATGATCAATATCGACTGTGACCATCTTGGCGGCGCGGCGGGTGGTCCCGCCTGACTTGATCGCCCCGGCAGCCCGGTCGCCAATTTTCAAAAAGCTCATCAGGCCGGAGGATTTGCCGCCCCCGGACAGGCTTTCGCCGGACCCCCGTAGCCGCGAGAAATTAGAGCCGGTGCCAGAGCCATATTTGAACAGCCTTGCTTCCCGCACCCAGAGATCCATAATGCCGCCCTCATTGACCAGATCATCATTGACCGACTGGATGAAGCAGGCATGAGGCTGGGGATGCTCATAGGCGGAGGCGGAACGGATCATCTCACCGCTTTCAAAATCCACATAATAATGGCCCTGACCCGGCCCATCTATGCCATAGGCCCAATGCAGCCCGGTATTGAACCATTGCGGTGAATTCGGCGCGGCCATCTGGCTGGCCAGCATATAGGCCATTTCATCAAAATAGGTGCGGGCATCTTCTTCGGAAGTGAAATAGCCCCCCTTCCAGCCCCAATAGGTCCAGGTGCCGGCCAGCCGATTAAAAACCTGCTTGGCTGAGGTCTCGCCGCCAAAGCGCTCTTCTTCGGGCAGTTTGGCCAGCGCTTTTTCGTCCGGCACGGAACGCCACAGCCAGGACGGAACGCCATTTTCCTCAATCTTTTTCAGAATCGCGGCCACGCCTGCCTTGCGGAAATATTTTTGCGCCAGAATATCGGTCGCCACCTGGCTGAATTGTTCGGGCACCTCAATATTCTCAGCAGAGAACACAATTGTCCCATCAGGGTTGCGAATCTCACTGGTCGCACGACGAAATGCGATTTCTGAATAAGCGTCCGTATCAGCTTTGGTGAATCGTCTTTCAAACCGCATTTCTGAATCCCCTCAGGCGTATCTAACTTTTTTTAATCTGTGGCTTAGCAGCTCAAGTTGAAGTAATTGATTACTACATCTGGTAGCCGCGTTCAGAAAATCTACATGATATAGACAAAAGAGGTCAATATTCTAAATCGCGTTTTCTTCAT
>JADHLK010000042.1 GCA_016780695.1 Alphaproteobacteria bacterium
AGATCCCGGCTTTATGCCGGGATTTTTTTTTGGGATTTTTTTTGGGTTTTTTTTGGGGGGGCAAGCTGTCCGAGCATGACCTGATTAGGGATTTTGTGGTCAGCCCCAGCCGGCAAAAGGGGGGCTTGGCGGCTACACATTAAAGCGGAAATGAAAGACATCGCCATCCTTGACCGGATAATCCGCCCCTTCAATGCGCATCTTGCCTGCTTCCTTGGCTGCGGCCTCGCCGCCGCAGCTGATATAATCCTCATAAGAGATGGTTTCGGCCCGGATGAAGCCCTTTTGAAAATCGGTATGGATAACCCCGGCTGCTTGCGGGGCGGTGGCCCCTTTGGCAACTGTCCAGGCGCGCGCCTCTTTCGGACCAGCGGTGAAGAAGGTGAGCAAGTCCAACAGCCCGTAACCAGCGGCTATCATGCGTTCTAGCCCGGATTGCTCCAGCCCCAGCGAGTCCAGAAAATCGCGGGAATCGGCCTCATCCAGCGTTGCTATTTCAGCCTCTATCGCGGCAGATACAACCACTGAGCTGGCTTTTTCGGCCGCTGCTTTTTCGGCAACAAGCGCACTCATCACATTGCCGCTGGCGGCATCTGCTTCATTCACATTGCAGACATAGAGAACCGGCTTGGCGGTCAATAGCTGCAGCTGCGGCAGGCGTTCCATCTCTGCTGCGGTGAGCGTATCAGCAGCCCTGGCTGGCCGGCCATCTGCCAGACAAGCCAGCAGCTTTTCCATCAATAGCAGATCATCAGCAGCCTGTTTGTCACCGCCGCGCTTTTTCTTGACCAGGGCGGCCATGCGCCGCTCCAGTGATTCCAGATCAGCCAGCATCAGCTCGGTTTCCACAGTGGCGGCATCGCGCAGCGGATCAACGCTGCCCTCAACATGGGTGATATCCGAATCTTCAAAACAGCGCAGCACCATGGCAATCGCATCTACTTCCCGGATATTGGCCAGGAACTGGTTGCCCAGTCCCTCGCCCTTGGCCGCCCCGCGCACCAGCCCGGCAATATCCACAAATTCCAGCTGGGTCGGCAGGACGCGCTCCGATTTGGCCAGTTCGGCCAGCCTGTCCAGACGCGCATCCGGCACGGAAACGCGGCCCGTATTGGGCTCTATCGTGCAGAAAGGGTAATTGGCCGCCTCAGCAGCGGCTGTCTTGGTCAGCGCGTTGAACAGGGTGGATTTGCCGACATTAGGCAGGCCGACGATGCCGCAATTAAATCCCATTATCGCTGCTCCTTATACTTGGTCTGTATCCCCGGCCTTAGCGCCGGAGCTTGTTGTTTTCTGTGCCGATTCGGGGGGCGGGGCGCGCCAGGCAACGCGTGAGGCATAGCTGGCCGTATCGCCGCCGGCCAGCAATTCGGCCTCATCGGCCAGCGCTGTCAGAAAATCAGCCAGCCAGCCCTGCCGTTCAGCGGGGGAGAAATCCTGCAACACCCATTTTTCCACTGCTTCCGGGTGCGGCGGCCGGCCAATGCCAAGGCGGATGCGCTGATAGTCCGGGCCGATATACCGGTCAATATCACGCAGGCCATTATGGCCGCCATGGCCACCGCCGCGCTTGACCCGCAACCGGCCTGCTTCGAGGTCTATTTCGTCATGGAATACGCTGAGCGCCTGCGGATCAATCTTGTGGAAGCGCAGGGCCTCAGCAATGGGCAGGCCGGAGCGATTCATAAAATTCTGCGGCTTGATCAGCCAGATTTTATGCCCGCCAATCATCCCGCTGCTGACCAGAGCTGAGAATTTCGACCGCCAGGGGCGAAAGCCATAAGCGTCTGCCAGCCTGTCCAGAATCAGGAAGCCGGCATTATGGCGGTTATTCTGATAGGGCGTGCCCGGATTGCCAAGGCCGGCCCAAAGCTGGGATGTCACGGCATTCTTCCTGTTCAAGCAAATCAGGCGGCCCGACCCATGGCCTGCCGCCTGTCTGTTGTCGGTTCAGCACCGGGTCTGGCCTATTCTTCGTCGGCCTCACTGGCAGCGGCTTCTTCACCGCCTTCTGCGCCTGCTTCAGCCGCTTCTTCTTCCTCATTCTTCACGCCGCCGCCCGGTGAGGCCAGCGTTGCAATGGTAAAGTCACGGTCGGCAATGGTCGGGGTTACCCCTTCCGGCAATTCAATGGCGCTGATATGCACCGAATCACCGATTTTCAGACCCTCCAGATCAACAATGATTTTCTCTGGAATAGCGGTCGCCGGACAGTTCAGCTCCACCTCATGGCGCACCACATTCAAAACGCCGCCAATTTTCAGTGCCGGGCAGGTATCTTCATTGATGAATTCCACACCCACCGCAACTGCCAATGTTGCCGACCGGCTGATACGCAGGAAATCAAGATGCAGCGGCTCATCTGTAACCGGATGCATCTGAATATCACGGGTCAGCACAGTTTCTTTGCCGGACCCGGTGTCAATATCCAGCAAGCGGGTGAAAATTCCCGGCTCATGGATGAGTTTGCGAATCACGCGCGCTTCGAGCTCTATGCCCATAGCCGGTTTCTTGTCGCCATAAATGACGGCAGGTATCTTGCCTGCGCGGCGTGCCGCACGGGCGGACCCCTTACCGACCCGAGAGCGCTCATCAGCGCTCAGTAAAGTGTTTTCTGACATCAAATTCTCCTTCATGAAGTCATGAAAAATCCTGTGCCTCCAGGGGTGCACAGGTGGCGGAACAATAGGGAAAATGGTCTGCAATATCAAGCGGTTTTATAGCAGCCGGCATCGCGCCCGCCAGCCGTGCCCTGTTGCCCCCTATTCTCTGGCAGACAGGCTTACTTGAACAGGCTGGAGACTGAGCGTTCCTCATGGATGCGCTTGATAGCCTCTCCCAGCAGCGGGGCCACCGTTATCTGGCGGATATTCTTGGCAACCCGCATAGCCTCGGTAGCCTGAATAGAATCGGTGGTTACCAGCGAGTCCAGCGGTGAGGAGGCCACCCGGCTGACCGCCCCGCCAGACAGCACCCCGTGCGTCACATAGGCATCCACCGACAGCGCGCCTGCCTCAATCAGCGCCTTGGCTGCATTACAGAGCGTGCCGCCTGAATCAACAATATCATCAACCATGATACAATGGCGGCCCTCAACATCACCGATAATATTCATCACCTCAGACACCCCGGCGCGCGGACGGCGCTTGTCAATGATGGCGAGGTCTGCATCCAAACGGCTGGCCAGCGCACGCGCGCGCACCACCCCGCCAACATCCGGCGAGACAATCATCAGCTTGCCATCTGCATAGCGTTCGGCAATATCATTGCGAAACACCGGAGCCGAATAGAGATTATCAGCCGGGATATCAAAAAAGCCCTGAATCTGGGCTGCGTGAAGGTCAATAGTGAGGATGCGATCGGCCCCTGCTGTGGTGATCAGATTGGCCAGCAGCTTTGCCGAAATCGGGGTGCGGGGGCCAGATTTGCGATCCTGCCTGGCATAGCCGTAATAGGGCAGGACGGCTGTGACCCGGCGGGCTGACCCACGCCGCAGCGCATCCAGAGCGACCAGCAATTCCATGATATTGTCATTCGCCGGATAAGAGGTGGATTGCACCACAAAAACATCTTCACCGCGCACATTTTCGTGAATTTCGACAAACACCTCCATATCGGCAAAGCGGCGCACATCTGCTGTGGTCAGCGGCACATCCAGATAGGCGGCGATGGCTTCGGCCAGAGGTCTGTTGGAATTGCAGGACAGAATTTTCATGTGGATTCACATTTATGTCACATCTCTGATATGAGAAGTGTTTAACAATCGGCTGACCAACATACAAGGCATAATCTGCCCGCCGGTCAGATTATCAGGCAGGAAGCCAGCAAGCCCAGAAAACAGAAACCGAAAAACAACCAGAGATGCGGCATCAGCTGCTCCTTTCTGCTGTAGCGAGGCTGATCAGGGCCATCAGCCGACCGGTATCCGGCACTTGTTCATGGGTCGCCCGCCGGTGGCTGAACCAATGTTTTGAATCGCTGTAGGTATCGCAGCCGCAATCGGCTATATCGCTCAGCCCGGCGCGGCGGGCGCGGTCTGCAACGAAACCCGGCAGGTCAAACAGATAATGGTCGCGGGAAGCCGGGTCGCGGCCCAATCGCTGGGCGGCACACGGGTCCGCTGCCAGCAGGGTCGCCTGCATATCCGGCCCAATCTGATAAGAGGTCCCGGCAATCGCCGGCCCTATGCGGCAGCCAATATCGGCCAGCTGCGCGCCTTTTTCCTGCATGGCAGCGAGGCTGGCCTCCAGAATACCGGCCAACGCCCCACGCCAGCCTGCATGACAGGCTGCAATAATGCCAGCCTTGGTATCTGCCAGCAGAACCGGCACACAATCTGCGGCAAGAATCATCAGCCCCAGCCCGGCGCGGCTGGTTACCAGCCCGTCTGCCTCAGCCCGGCTGTGCGGGTCCGCCTCAACAACCTTTGGCCCATGCAGCTGATACAGCCCGGCTATCTGATCCTCAGCCAAGCCCAGCGCGGCGGCGGCCCGCGCCCGGTTTTGCCGGACCCGGCCCGGCGCATCGCGTGAGCCGATCCCGCCATTCAGACTGTCATAGGCGCCGCTGGAAACACCGCCGCGGCGGCTGAAAAAACCGTGCCGGATACCGGCCGCCAGCCAGCTCTCATCCGCCAGAAAGACCGGCCCGTGTGGGTCTTGATGCCAGTGCCAGTCAGCTGTCATTTTTCCGGTCCGGTTCCTGTCTGAGTTGCGGTATCGGCAAAGCCGGGGGGCAGCCCCTCCCCCGGCGGGATCAGCAGGGCGACTTTGAACAGGCTGCCCATCCAGGCCGGGCTGGTCAACCGGTCAATCGCAGCGCGCAGGCTGTGGCGGGTTTTGGCATCAGCTGTGCTGGCCAGCTGCTCAGCCCGGCGGGTGATGCCCAGCTGGGTCAAAAAGGCCCCTTGTTCCACCGGCCCGACCAGGCGGGCCCCTTCCGCCCTCGCAACCTTGCCGAGCCTGGCAAAATCCACCAGAAAGGTCAGATCAGCTGTCCCCGCATGGCTGAGGAAATCGACTTTTTCATGGGCCTGCACCGCTTGCAGGCTGCTGCCGGTTAATGCGCTGCCACCATAATCAATGATCAAAAAAGCCCCTCCATAATGGGCAATATGGCGGGCTAGCCGGGTGATGAAATGCGCACCCGCCGGGCTGTATTCTGCTATCATTCCTTCTTTTGCATTTCTATGGCGGGCACAGTCAAAAGCCTGTTTTTCCGCAGCGCTCAAAGCCGCGCCGGGCAGAAAGGCAAATTGCCCGTCTGCCAGCCCGATCAGCCGGTGATGCCAGTCGCCTGCCTGAAAAATCGCCTGATCCACGCCGAGCGCATCAAAAAATTCGTTGGCGGCCCCAAAGAGCGGGCGGCCGGGCAACGCCTCGATCTGGTCAGTATAATGCAGGTCTGCCCCGTTCAAATGACTGGCCTGCTGGTCCCGCAGAGCCGGGCTGGCCTCTAGCATCCAGAGCGGGGCCGTGTGAAGCGGCGGGGCCAGCCGGTCAAAGACCCGGCGCATATCTGCCATTAGCTGGCCGCTGCCGGGGCCGGCCTCAAAGACCAGAGCATCTGCTGGCTTGCCGGACAGCTCCCAGAGATGGATCAGCAAGGCTGCCAGCATCTCGCCAAATAGCGGGGAGATTTCCGGGGCGGTGATAAAATCGCCGCTTTTGCCGATCCGGCCGGGCTGGCTGTAATAGCCGAATTCCGGGTCGCTGGCAGCGATTTGCATAAAGCGGCTGATCCGCATTGGCCCCTCGGCCGCCAGCCGTGACACCAGCTGGCTGGCCCGCTGCTGATCAGCCTGCGAGGTCATCCGGCCCGCCTCAATAGCAAATAAAGCCCCACCAGTATCATCGGCAGGGACAGCAGCTGGCCCATCGTCAGATGGAGCGCCGCCAGTTCTGCCACAAAGCCAATATGCGCATCCGGCTCGCGCACCATTTCAACGATAAAGCGGCTGAGGCCATAGCCCAGCGCAAACAGACCGGTCAGCGCCCAGGGCCGGTCTAGCCAGCCACGCCGCACCGCCAGCCAGAGCAGCAGACCCAGCAGCAGCCCTTCCAGAGCAGCCTCATAAAGCTGGCTTGGATGGCGCGGCAAAGGGCCGCCGCCGGGAAAGATCATGCCGACCGGATGGCTGGTTACACGCCCGTAAAGCTCTCCATTGATGAAATTGGCCAGCCGCCCCAGCCCCAGCCCAATCGGCGCAACCATGGCCACCCGGTCTGCCAGCTGTTGCAGATTGATCTTCTCTGACCGCGCGGTCCAGATAACAGCAGCTATCACCCCGGCAAATCCACCATGAAAGGACATCCCGCCTTGCCAGATTTTCAAGGCATCCAGCGGCGCGGTCAGGTAATAATCGAGATTGTAGAACAGCACATAGCCAAGCCGCCCGCCAATAATGATGCCCAGCAGACAGGAATTGAGCAGGCGGCCCAGCTGCTCTCGGTCAAAGGGCGCGTCAGGCCGCTTGCTGTGCCGGGCCAGCACCCCCCATTGCAGCCCCAGCCCCACAATATAGGCCAGCGCATACCAGCGCACCGCCAGCGGCCCCAGCTGAATGGCAATCGGATCAATTTCCGGGAAAGTGAACCAGAATTCCGTCACGATTTACCCCTTTTTGTGCCTGCTCCCCTCGCTTATAGCGCAAAAAACTTTTACCTGCCATGGACAGCCGGCAGGTGAGTGCCTATTTTGTCAGGCAAAGGAGATTTTGATTATGCGAAGAAGACAGGCGGATATGTTTTCTGATCTGGCAAAAATGGCAAATGGGGCTGCGTCTGCCCTGGGCGATTTGCGCAGTGAGGTGCAAACAGTGATGACAGCGCGTCAGGAACGCGGCCAGGCCGCGGCTGGCATGGTCCTGCGTGAGGATTTTGACGCCGCCCTGGCCCGAATCGAGGCGCTGGCTGGCCGCGTTGCCATGCTCGAAGCCCAGCTAGCGGCGCAACAGCCAAAACCATCAAAACCTCCTGCTAAAAAAAGCCGCCCGGCGAAAGCTGCCGCGACTCGGCGGAAAAAGGCCGATTCAGCCTGACCAACCACTATCTGTCGTGGGTAGTGAGTCAGACTTATACAAAATATTGTGGTTGGCTGGTTGAACCCGGCCAGCAAAAATGCCATTCTGCCGGACAGGAAGCAACCCTTACCCGCGGCAGGCTTGGCGTTATGCAAAACGAGTCACAGAAAAATGATACGCTGACCACCGACCCGATCGAGCTGGTCTCGCGTTTTGTTACCCGTCAGGACTGGTATCTGCATCGCCAGCGGGCAGACAGGCTGATAGCAGAGGTGCCGGGCCATTGGGCGCATTATCATTTGTCGGTTGTCTGGCAGGCTGAAGATCAGTCCTTGTTGGTCTGTTGCGGTTTTGATCTGGCCCTTGATCCGGTGCGGCTGCGTGAGATGGCCCTGCTGGTGTGCCAGCTTAATGAACAGCTCTGGCTGGGGCATTTTGTGCTGGAGACGGATACCGCCAATCTGCATCTGCGCTATCGGCTGGCCCTGCGCGGGGCAGAAGGGGCCGCCGCAGAACAGGTTGAAGATGTGGTCGATGTGCTGTTGGGTCAGGCCGAACAGGCTTATCCGGCCATTTTCGCTGCCGCAGCCGGGGAAGCCCCGCTGCCGCCGACAACCAGGCTGGTGATGATGCAGCCGCAAGGTGAGGCATAAGGGCCAGACTGCATGACAGGAAAGCGGCATATTCTGCTCGCCGGATGTGGCAAGATGGGCGGGGCCATGCTGGCCGGCTGGCTGGCAGATAAAGACCTGCAGGCAGAATTGAGCATCCTTGATCCAATAGCCAGCGAGGTTGGGGCACCGATCTTTAACAGCCCTGCAGAGTGGCAAGCAGCTGGCCTGCCCGTCCCGGATATTATCGTGCTGGCAGTCAAGCCCCAGCTCATGGCCGAGGTGGCACCCGGCTTGCGGGCGCTGGCTGGGCCGCAAACGGCGTATTTGTCTATCGCAGCGGGCCTGTCCTCAGGGGGGCTGGCCGACCTGTTTGGCAGCGGGGCAGCGATTATCCGCTCTATGCCGAATCTGCCGGCAACGGTCGGGCAGGGGATTACCGCGCTCTATGCCAATGCAGCGGTCAGCCCGCATCAGCTGCAGCTGGCAGACCAGCTGCTGGGGGCAATCGGTTCTGTGGTGCAGCTGGAGGATGAGAGCCTGATGGATGCGGTCACCGCCCTGTCCGGCTCTGGCCCGGCTTATGTCTTTTTGCTGGCTGAGGTGATGCAGCAGGCTGGCGAAGCACTGGGGCTGGAGGCTGCGCTGGCCAGCCAGCTGGCCCGCCAGACGGTTATCGGGGCGGCGGCCCTGCTGAATGAGGCCGCGGAACCAGCGTCCGTCTTGCGGGAAAATGTTACTTCAAAAGGCGGCACGACAGCCGCGGCGCTCAGCGTTCTCATGGGGCCGGATGGGCTGGATCAGCTGATGGAACGGGCCATGCAGGCGGCCCGCGACCGTGGCCGCGCGCTGGGCAGCTGAGCCAAAACCGGCCAGCAAAAAGCTGGCACAAAAGTAGCTGGCGCGGGGTGCCGACTTGTCTCTGCTTGCTGCAGCCCTATTTTGAAGGCATAGCAGGCGGGTAACAGCAAGGGCGCATGATGCAGGCAGACAAAACAGATTTGGACCAGTTTTCCGAGGCGCTCTGGGCGCAGCTGGCAGAGCAGGGCTGGGCGAGATTGTCTCTGGCTGAGGCAGCGGCGCGTGCCGGTATGCCAGCTGATGAGGCCTGGCAGGCCGGCAGCAAACTCTCGGTCATCCTGAACCGGCTGCGCCAGATGGAGAGCGAATGGCTGGCAGCTCTGGCAGCGGATTTTGCAGATGCCGGAGAGGCCAGTATTCAGGAAAAATTGCTGGAAGGCTTGATGCAGCGGTTTGAATTTCTGGCCCCGCACCGGGCCCAGTTTGACGCTTTGCACCGGGCCAGCTTTACCGATCCGCTGCTGGCGGCCAGCCTCGGCCTGCAGCTTTATGAGGCGCTGGATACTTTATTGGCTTTATGTGGTGATGGCGCGGGCAGTTCGGGCAGTGAACGGGCTGGCGAGCTGCGCCGCAGGCTGCGCGTCAAGGGGCTGGTCGGGGTGTGTTTGCGGGTGCGGCCGGTCTGGCAGAAAGATGACAGCCAGTCGCTGGAGCGCACGCTGAAAAAGCTGGATAAAAGCCTGGGTGAGGCGCGCGATTGGGCGGTCTCCTTGCGGATTTTGAGACCGCAACCGGCAACGGGGGAGGCAGATGACGCAGGCACATATAGATGATTTTCTGAAGCTGGATATCCGGGCCGGTACCATCATCAAGGTGGCGGCCTTTCCCGAAGCGCGCAAACCTGCCTGGAAGCTGGAGATTGATTTCGGCCCGCAGCTGGGCGTGCGACAAAGCTCTGCCCAGATTACCGAGCTGTATCAGCCGGAGGATCTGGTCGGCAGGCAGGTGCTGGCGGTGGTGAATTTTCCGCCTCGCCAAATAGGGCCCTTTATCTCAGAGGTGTTGACGCTCGGCGTATCGGATGCAGACGGGGCGGTGGTGCTGGCTGGCTGCGAGAGGCCGGTGCCGGATGGCGGCAAGCTGCATTAGCACAAGAAAGATAGCTGGAAGGCGAGCTAGATAGGCAGGCGCAGCCGCACCCGCAGCCCGCCCAGCGGAGAATCTTCCAGATACAAATCGCCGCCATGGCTCAAGATGATATCATTGGCAATGGACAGGCCGAGCCCGGTGCCGCCGGTTTCCCGGTTGCGTGACCCCTCCAGCCTCTTGAACGGGCGTATCGCCTCATCGCGCAGGTCAGCTGGAATACCCGGGCCGTCATCATCCACGGTTATCTGAACCTCATCATCACCCAGACGCAGGCGAATCTCTGCCCGCCCGGCATAGCGCAGCGCGTTAGAGAGAATATTGTCCAGCGCCCGCCGCATGGATTGGACACGCATCTCAAAGGCCGGGATTTCCTCAGTAGAGAGAATCAGCTCCAGCCGGGCGGCATCCTTTGCTACAAAGCGGCGCACACTATCTGCCAGCAGGGCTGATATATCGGTGGTGACCGCCTTTTCCCCAGCTTCCCCCCTGGCAAAGGCCAGATAGCCATCGACCATCTGTTCCATCTCCAGAATATCGTCTTCCAGAGCACTGATTTCAGGCGAGGCTGGCAGCATTGCGGTTTGCAGCTTCATGCGGGTCAGGGGAGTGCGCAGATCATGGCTGACCCCGGCCAGCATGGTGGTGCGTTCATTGACATGGCGGCGGATACGATGTTGCATGGCCCGAAAGGCGCGGCCGGCCAGCCGCACTTCTTTTGCCCCTTCCAGCTGGTAATCCACCCGCTCGCGGCCCAGCCCCAGCTGGCGGGCTGCATCGGCCAGCCGCCGGATAGGCCGCACCTGTCGGCGCATAAACAGCAAGGCGATACAAAACAGCA
>JADHLK010000043.1 GCA_016780695.1 Alphaproteobacteria bacterium
ACTGTCTGGGCTGAGCGTGTCTGCAGGCCGGTTTGCCGGTCAATGCGCCGGTCATGGGTAGCCCCCGCTTGCAGATTATGAGAGAGCCGCCGCTTGCCATCGCTAAACACCTTGCCGACCAGCGAGCTGGCCACCGGAACCTCTGCCCCGGCGATATCAACCGGGCCGATACAGGCTGAACAGACCAGCATCCCGGCCCTTCTGCCCGGCATGAACAGCGCCCCGGCCTCTGCTGAAATGGCCGCCAGCAGCTGCGGCAAGACCCAGTTCAGCGCTTCCAGAGGGGCGTTTTTTTCTGCAAAAATCTGCATCATCCGGCACACCAGCGAAAAATCTTGATGAGATTCATGATGTTTGGGGGACGGGCCAGAGCGAGCAGATGACATAAGGCCCATGCTGGCCGTCTGGCTGGCGGCGGTCAATGATCCGTCCGGGGGATCAGACCCGGCTTTCCTGAACCCGCAATCAAGACCGGACTTGCCAACCGGACTGGCCTTTGCCAGACTTCTGGCCAGCAGCGGACCGCAGCTGCCTTTTACCAGCGCACCACATCACAGGGGGGGGAGCAGAACGCCATGGCCGACCGTAATTTCAACAAGCCGGAGCGCTTTTCCGAGGCAGAATGGCAGGCCCGTATCCAGCTGGCCGGGATGTATCGGGTCTTTGCCTATCTGGGCTGGGATGAATCGATCTATAATCATATCTCGGTGCGCGTGCCAAATGAGGATGGTCAGGGTGAGAGCGGCCATTTTCTGATCAACCCGTTCGGGCTGCATTATTCGGAAGTCACCGCCTCCAATCTGGTCAAGGTGGATTTTGAGGGCCAGATTATCGGCCCTTCTGACTGGCCAATTAACCCGGCCGGTTTTGTCTTTCACAGCGCCATTCATGAATATCGGCCGGACAGCGCGCATTGTGTGATGCATGTGCATACCACCGCGACGGCGGCGGTCTGTTCGCTGGAGAGCGGGCTGGCTTTTGACAATTTCTATGCCGCCCAGTTGTGGGGCAAGATTGCCTGGCATGAATTTGAGGGGATCACCATCTACCGCGATGAGGGGATGCGGATATTGCAGAGCGCGGGCGATTGCCCAGTGCTGATGCTGCGCAATCACGGGCCGGTAGTGATCGGGGCCAATATCGCCCAGGCCTTTTCGTTGCTCTGGTTGCTGACCCGCGCCTGTGAGATACAGCTAGCCACCGCTAGCATGGGCCCGGCGCGCCCAATAGCTGAGGAAATTCTGGAAAAATGTGTGCGAGATTCACTCAATTTTGACCCGCGCTTTGGGGCCGGAGCCGACGCCCTCGCTGCTATGTTAAGACTAGTGGAGAAGCAAGACCCGTCATTTAAATATTAGGAGGGGGTTTTAGGAGCGTTGGGATTTTTTGGTGAGTCAGGAAGATTAGTTGGGCCAAAATTCTGCATGATGCTTCTATGAGTCCCGCTATTTTAATAGGCTGCCTTGTAAGGCTTCTCACTATTCGATCAGGGGAACCCACCAATGATCATCGGGCAAACTCTGATTGATATCCACCCATTCGCCAATTTTTGGCACGGTGACAGACAATCCGCGCTCCGCAGCATGGATGCTGACCTCAACTGGTGGATCATACCAATTATGAAGGGCCAGCGTGAACATACCCCAACCGATGGGGACCAAAATCTTCCCCTCTAAATCGACATAGGCATCCACCACCTCTGGCGGCAGATTATGCACCTGACGCCAGCGATTATTATATTGTCCGGCATCAATGAAGGTGAGATCAAAGGGGCCATAGCGAGCGCCAATTTCGGCGTAATGATCAGCATAACCTGAATCGCCGCTGAAATAGACGGAATGGCTATCTGTCTTAACAACCCAGGAGGACCAGAGAGATTTTTGCATCCGAAATGTGCCTGTGCGCCCAGAAAAATGCTGGGCCGGTGTGCATATAAAGGTGATGTCGCCAATTTGCCTGGACTGCCACCAGTCAAATTCTGTAATGCGGTCAGGCTCAATCCCCCACCGTTGCAAATGCGGGGCCACCCCCAGCGGCACCAGAAAACGGGTCTCAGAGGCCGCAAGAAACTTGATCGTTTGCATATCCAGATGGTCGTAATGGTCATGCGAGATCACCACCAGATCAATAGCGGGCAAATCCTCTAATTTCAGAACCGGTGGCTGATAGCGCGTGACAGCCCAGCTCACCGGAGAGGCACTCTCGGCAAAGACCGGATCAAACAAGACTGTCTGCCCCTTGATGGACGCCATCACCGTCGCATGGCCAAGCCAGGCAAATTTCACCGTATCCTGCGTGGCGCGCAAATCCTCTGGAATCGCCCCCTTTATATCAGGCAGGGGAAAGTCAGGCCGCGTCTGGTTTGGATTGAACAAAAAATTATTGGTCAGATTTTCCCTCGGATTCGCCCAAAAACCGCTATGATCCATCATCTCATCTATGATGCCGGCCGCCCGGTTAACAAATCGATCATCCGCCACATCGTAATTCTCTGATTGTTTCACCCGCTCGTGATCGGCGCCTTTTGGAATGGCCCCGAATTGCTCGCAACCTGACAGCATCAGGAACAGGCCAAGACCCGCCGCGGCTATGACGCCGCCAAGACGCTTCAGCCATTTTGCCTTTCCAGATGCCTGTTCCATCGGCCTTCCCTTCCCTCAAAATCTATTTGATCTGCAGCCGTTCAATACCGTCCCAGCGCTTTGGATCCCATCCTTTATCCAACAGGTTCTGGCAGCGTTCAAGATAGATACGCGCCGCCCCATCGCTCTCATTAATGGCCAGCACCGCGGCGAAACCTGCCTTGGCTAGCTCAAATTTCTGGTTCTCATAAAAATGCACGCTCTTCTCAAAGCTGGCCAGAGTTTGTTCTTTCAAGCGCTGTGACGGCTCTGGCTCGCCATCAATAATCTCATAGATGCTGACCGGTGTTTGCTTGCCCATAACGGTGACCCTATCGACCTTGCGGCTGGTGAAGCCAGCGGCTTCAGCCCGATCATGGGTGGTGTCTGAGACCAGAATGGAGGCGCCATAAATCTTGGTCAGCCCTTCCAGCCGGGCAGCCAGATTGACCGCATCACTGATGACCGAGCCTTCCATACGGTCAGCCTCTCCCAGTGTTCCCAGAATCATTCTGCCAGTATTCAGCCCGATGCCAATCGTGATCTCATGCCGTCCGTCACTGCGCGCCTTGCTGTTGTAGCGATGCAGCTCTTGTTGCATGGCCACTGCCGCGCGCACGGCATCTGCGGGGGCCCGCTGAAACAGGGCCATCACCCCATCTCCCATAAATTTGTCGATATAGCCCTCATGCCCGCGAATAATCGGCCCCATGCGGCTGAGATAGGCATTAACAAAGCTGAAATTTTCTTCCGGGGACATGGTCTCGGAAATTGAGGTAAAGGAGCGAATATCGGAGAACAGGATGCTCATCTCAATCTCTACCTGATCCCCCAGCCTGACATCCAGGATACTGTCTTTTTTCAGATTGCTAAGAAGCTGGGGCGGAACAAAGCGCTGATAAGCCTCGGTTATCTTCACCTGCTGTGCCAGCACCAGAGCTTTCATATCGTTTAATTGCTGGGCCACCGCAAAGCCGAAAGTAACAAACATCGCAAGAAACAAAATACCCCCGGCAGAGGAGACGATGAACCAGAACTCCCAGGAAAAATCAAATAGCAGATAGGTCAGGCCAGATATTGGAGCCACCAGAAACGGCAGCGAAAAGGAAACCAGCAAATATTTTGCGTAAGTGCTGCCGCGCCGCCACATCACAAAAGACAGGATAGCTGAGGCCAGCAACAGCAGCACAAAAGTCATCATAATAACATCTGTCTTCACCAGCCCGGGGCCCGCCCGGTCCGGCGGATAGGTGGCCAGATCCAGGGTCGGGGCACGCGGCCAGCCAAATGTCAGATAGATATTGAGAACCACCATGATTATGTAGAACGCCGTTGCCACCAGAAACAGCTTGTTCATGCGGGGGAAATTGGCAGCCATATCCAGCGATTTGCGGAAGAACGTAACCAGAAAAATAAAGAGAAGCGACAGGCTGGCGAGCGTAAATTCACTGTTGATCAGCCAGCCGGGCAGCTGCATCACCCAGCCCAGAGACAGGGTGGTCGTGCTGGCAAAGGCAATTTGAAACAGGCTTGCTGACAACCACAGATAGGCACCGCGCGACACGGCAAACATGAAAAGATAATAAAGCCCGAATGAAAGGGCAATGGCGATCACCGCGATATTTGCCGCCAAACCAAGAAGCTGCAAGGACTGGATATCCCGCCAGGGCCCGATGGTCATCCTGTCCAGACCATTCACCTTGCTCATATAGCGGTCAAAGGGCTTGTTGCGAAAATAATTATAAACCGTGGTCACCTCACCAACTGGCATCAATACTTGATGATGGCTGAGAATTCTGCCCTCCGCTATCCAGGGATGCGCCCCCTGTTTCCAGTAGGCGTATTCATCAAGGCCGCCGTTATGATCGACCAGAAGCTTCTTTTCAGTGTTGAAATTATGTTCAATGCCGATTTTGTCAGTGGCCAGGCTGTTCTTGACACGAAACCGCACCCAATAGCCATCAACGAGCGATTGGTCCTTGACCAATTTTTTGGTCCAGACCGCGCCCGCAAGCCTGTCTGGTGACGCGGTATGGTCCAGCCCTTCAAGAAATTCCAAATAATCGGGAGCGATGGTAATCAAACCATCCGAAGCCAACATGAAAACCGGCGCACTATAATGGTCGCTGGCATTTGCATAGCACGCCGAAGAAACCAATGCCAAAAATATAAGGACTCGTTGCAAGGGCCTTAAAAAAAAATGAACTGCCAGCAAATTACAATCTTCTTTCTTTGCTCGAAATAAAGCAAAAAGCATTGGCTAGGCTACAATTTGGGCGGCGTTCTGAATAAATAAGATATCTAGCTTCTCACGGCGCCCACGGATCTTAACCTTGTCCTTAGAAAATGCCCTGGTATCAATTTTCGCCAGCTCCGCGACATATTTGGAAATCACCAGCTGGCATTTGTATTTTTTCGACAGTTCTTCGAGCCGGCTGGCCACATTCACATTATCCCCGACCGCGGTTTCGGAAACCGTCCGGCCATAGCCCATCATCCCGACAATCGCCTGGCCGGCATGAATGCCCATGCCAAAGCGAATCTCATCATCAAAATCAATCTTCATTTCCGAATTCAGCTTTTCCATCCGGTCTGAAATCAGAGAGGCCGTCCTGACCGCATTGCTACAATTTTCAGCCGGGCTGTCCGCGCCATCAAAAATCGCCATGATGCCATCGCCGATAAATTTATCCAGCCTGCCATGATTCTCCTCAATAATCGCCCCGCAAGCCGCGTAATATTTATTGAGAATATAAACCACATCATAAGGCAGCTTGGTTTCGGCCAGCTTGGTGAATTCGCGAACATCCACGAACAGGATAACGGTTTCCTGTTCCTTGCCGGTGAGCGCGCGCGCCGAGCTGACCCCCTCCATCTGGTTGGCTGGCTGTAACAGCGGGGCAACGGAGATATCGCCATCCACACGCAGCTGGCAAGCCAGGCGCAGCCCCTCATCCAGCCCCACCCGCTCTATCGCCTTGGCCTCATGCATATTCGGGGCTGGCAGCGGCTTGTCATGCGCCAGGATTCGCACCCGGCAGGTGGTGCAGCGCCCCTTGCCGCCACAGACAGATTGATGCGGAATCTTGCCGATCCGGCTGCTTTCAAGAAGCGTTGTCCCGGCCGCCACGCGCACCGTTTCCCCATTCGGATAGGTGACCGTCACCTGGCCGAAATAGCTGGCCCGTATCACATTCAAGGCCGCCAGACCGGCCACCGCAAGAAAGAAAAGCGGATAATATCTGGACGTCAGCACCTCAATCTGGCCCAGCACCGGAAAGGCCTCTTGCGGTATCGCCTTCATCAAAATGCCGAACAGATAATTATCCTTGCTCACCAGACTGTTGGCATAGCTCAAAAAACTCATTTCCTTAAGACCGGACAAAAACCCGGTGACAGACAGTATCGGCACCGCCCAGAAAAACGTCACAATCGATTTATGATAGGTTTTGTAGAAGGGCTTGAACCGGATCAGCCCGCGTATGCCGATAATGCCATGTGTCCATATCATCACAATCATCAGCGTATAAAAAAGCCCGTAGGTGAAAGCAGTATCCGGATTGGCCAGAGTGCCTGCAAAAATAAGCTCATAGCTGTCATCAACGCCGAAAATCCGGGAGAGCAGCGCGGCGGTCACAATATGCTGGAGAAGCACAAAAAGCGCGATAAACGGGAACAGAATCTGCACCCACTCCACCTTTGTCATTTTCGCGGACCGCTTCCTGATCACCGCGAGGATGCCCAGAATAATATGCACCGCTATGGAAAGAAACAGGATTATCTCAGCAACCGGATTGCGCCAGGCCAGTAGGAAATATTCGCGCACCGCATCTGCCGCCTGAATGGAAATGGTGGCAACGGAATGGTTCAGCAGATGCGTGGATGTATAGATAAATAGCACCAGGCCAGTAAAAACTCTTATACGCCGGGTCATCGAGTTTATATCTTCCTTCACCTGCTTTCCCCCTTTATGACATTCATTTAGATTTTTCTTTTATACGGTAGAATAGAAAAAAAGATGCGCCAAGGCCAAAACTGCCGGCTGCTTCTAATTGCTCTAATTTTGTGCTGAATTTTGGGCCAGGTTTCGTTCTAACTTCCGGGCCAGATTGTAGGCCAGATTGCGGGCCACATTCGGGGGCGGCGTTCCCTTTCCCGGGCGGCTGTGTTACCGTCAGAAGAAAGGCAGGGCTGGCCGGAGGAAAAACAGACCTGTTGCCGCGGCCCGCGGTCATTGCTGATTGGGAGCGTGAGTTGGATGAAGATTAAATTTCATGGTGCCAGAGGATCTGTCCCGGTTTCCGGGCCTGATTTCGCAGGCTATGGCGGCCATACAACCTGTCTGGAACTGGTCAGCGATGCCTGGCAAATCGTGGTCGATGCGGGCAGTGGCTTCCAGAATGTCAGGCTGCTGGAGGACCGGCCGGTTATCCTGCTGTTCAGCCACTTCCACCATGACCATATTCAGGGGCTGGCCTTCAATCCTGACCTGCTGGGCCAGAACCGGGAATTTTTTGTTTCCAGTGCCTTGTGTGATTCCAATACGCTGAAAGGGCATTTGCAAAACTATTTTCACGGCGCGTATTTTCCAATTGACCTGATCGAGGCCAAAGACCGGTTTATCTTTGCTGATTTTGAGACGCTGCCAGCCTCTGTCGGCAGTGCCTTAAGCATTATGTCCAGCCCGTTAAATCACCCGGGCGGCTGTGTGGCCTACAGTATCGGCGAGGGCGCAGAGCGCGTCTGCACGCTTTTTGACAATGAATATCAGGTTGAACAGGAAAGCCGGTTGCTGGATTTTGTGGATGGGGCCGGCCTGTTTATCTGGGACGGTATGTTCACCGATGAGGAGCTGCAGAACAGGCGCGGCTGGGGGCATTCCTCCATTGAGGAGGGGATGCAGTTTTTTGCCGCCTCGCGATCTGCCAAAATGGCGATAATCCACCATGCGCCCTCCAGAACAGATAACCAGCTGGCAAGCCTGCAGGATCAGCTTTGTGAACCGCAGGCGTTTTTCGCTCGCGAACAACAGGTCATAACCCTCTAGAACAGATAGGTTTAACGCATGGAAAAAGAGCGTTTCAATTCCCTTCAAACCATTTTCAAGGCCGGTGAAAAAGCCAATAAGGTTTATCTGGTGGTGGAGGGATCAATCGGCATATTTTTGCCGGATAACTGGGAAAAGGAACCAAATTTTGTCATTGGCCCGAATGAGATTTTCGGGGAAATGGGCGTTATCGATGATGAGCTTCGCATGGCCACGGCCAGAGCCATGGAAGACAGCCTGCTTCTGTCCTTGAACCGGGAGGAATTCAACAAACATGTTGAGGCCTCCAATGTGTTTGTTAAAGGGGTTTTGGGGATGCTGTCCGAACGCCTGCGCAAAGCCCAGAAACGATAGGATTTACCGCTTCTTTCGTAATAAGGGATATTGGTGTTCCTTCTATCTGATGCAAGACAAACGCTCTTTTTTCTGACCTGTCAGGATTTGTAACCGTGGAAAAAAAGACCGGATTTTTGGTGATCGCAGATAAGCGGTTTTCAGGGCAAAGCTGGCTGACTTGAAATTTGTCGAAAGCGGCCGGTGCGACCCCTGCCAGCAATCAAAAAATCTGCGGCTCAAGATTGTTGTGCACAGGGGCGCCTTTCAACTGACCAAAATACGCAACTTCACCGAATTGGCGGGCGAAAGCGTGATTTTTGTGCATAGGCTGTTGAAGAATGGCATCAAGTCAGATGAATATTGGCTGTTTTCCAAACAGGTATCAGACTTGCTGGAAAATCGCAGCGATCTGGTTGATGTCACCGAAAAGATTGAGAGTTTTGGCAAGCAAAAACTGGCCGTGCGCTATTTTGACACCGATCCGGCCCAGCTTTCCAGCCTCGGCCTGCTGTCCAGAATCAGGCAATTTCCCAAAATGCTGACCTTTTATAAATGAGAGGCGCACAGGGCTGGCCGCCCCCTTCTTCTGGGCACTGCAAACAAAAAATGGAGGCCGCGGGCCAGCAATGCGCCCGTTCATTTGGTTTGGTGCAACCCGGCACCGCCCAACAGAGCAAGCAGCCCTGATCGCCATGGACTTGCGGAGATGCAGCCGCTAGCCTTTAATCATGGCAATTTATTTCAGGAGAGGGTTATGAGCGGTCAGCGGCGATTTTTGAAAATGTGGGCGCGGACAGTGGGAATGCCGATTGGCATCACGGATGAGGACAAGCCGGAATTCCTGCCTATATCGCAAACAGATGTCCGGCGGGCGCTGGCCTTCCGCACCTTTTGGATTGTTCTGCATATCCTGACCTGTGCCATGATTATCGCGGGCAATGGGCGGGGGCTGGGCTTTTGGTAGGCCGGGATTCCCCCCCCTTTTTTCCTAAAATTATGAGGCGGCCATTCCATGACAGAAAACTGTACGGATGCGATTCAGAAGTTTGAGATTCAGATAGAGGAATCTGTCCTGACGGATCTGAAAAAGCGGCTGGAGATGACCCGCTGGGTTGAAGCCGAAACGGCCGCGGATTGGTCGCAGGGTATTCCGCTCAGCTATATGCGGGACATCCATCATAGCTGGCTGCATGATTATGATTGGCGGGCTTGTGAAAAAAAGCTGAACAATCTGGGCAGCTACAGGACCCGCATTGACGGGCTGGATATTCATTTCTTCCATCTGCGCTCGCCGCATCCAGACGCCCGGCCACTGATTATGACGCATGGCTGGCCGGGATCGGTGATTGAGTTCCTGAAAATCAGTCCGCTGCTGACCGACCCCACCCGCCATGGCGGCCAGGCAGAAGAGGCCTTTCATCTGGTTTTGCCGAGCCTGCCGGGCTATGGCTTTTCCGGCAAGCCGACAGGGCCGGGTTGGGGCGTAGCCAAAATTGGCCAGGCCTGGGGCGAGCTTATGAGGCGGCTGGGTTATGCACAGTTTGGCGCACAGGGCGGCGATTGGGGCGCGCCCATATCGCTGGCAACCGGGCGGGCGCATCCCGACAGGTGCAAGGGGGTGCATCTGAATATGGCCCCGGTGCGCCCTGATGATGAGATCATCGCCAATGCACAGGCGGAAGAGAAAAAGGCGCTCGCTGATTTTGCCCGCCATCAACAATGGGGGACAGGCTATTCCCAGCAGCAAAGCACCCGCCCGCAAACGCTGGCCTACAGCCTGGTGGACAGCCCGCTGGGCCAGGCCGCCTGGATATTGGAAAAATTCCATGCCTGGTCTGATTGCCGCGGGCATCCGGAAAATATCTTCACCCGCACCGAGCTGCTGGATAATGTCATGATTTACTGGCTGACCGCCAGCGGCGGATCCTCTGCCCGCCTTTATTGGGAGAGTTTCAACAAACCCAATACCGACCCGTTTGATCTGCCGGTGGGGGTGAGCCGGTTTCCCCATGATATTATCAAACCAACCAGACGGTGGGCGGCACGGCAATACACCAATATTGTGTTTTGGCGGGATCATGAAACAGGCGGGCATTTTGCGGCCATGGAAAAGCCAGACGCGCTGGCCCGCGATATTCGCGACTGTTTTGGCGAAATCTGGCCCGGATAGGGGGACGGGCCCTCTTTATCAATTCACTACCCCACAATCCACAACCAGCCCCTGATTGGTAATGGCCCGGCTTTCATCAGACGCAAGAAACAGAGCTGCCTTGGCGATTTCCTCAGGCTGCACCAAACGGCCTAGCAAAGCCCTGTCCTTCAGAGCTTTGAGC
>JADHLK010000044.1 GCA_016780695.1 Alphaproteobacteria bacterium
ATGGCGAGCCGGTCATTTCCGAGATTGTGCGGGTATCCCGGCCTGGGCGGCGGGTCTATTCCGGCATCAAGGACCTCAAGCGCAGCTATAACGGGCTGGGCATCTCAATCCTGTCCACCCCGCGCGGCGTGCTGTCAGACAATGAGGCCAGACAGGCCAATGTTGGCGGCGAAGTGCTGTGCCAGGTATTCTAGGGGAGCTGTCATTATGTCACGCATAGGAAATGCACCGGTCAAGCTGCCGCAGGGTGTTACCCTGACGCAGACCGACCAGACCCTGACTGCCAAGGGCAGCAAGGGAGAGCTGTCTGTTACTATCCCGTCTGTTGTGAAGGTGGAGATAGGCGAGGAGGAAGCCCGCGTGATTCCGGCTTCCAAGGACAAGCAGAGCCGGGCACTCTGGGGCACTGTTCGCTCTAATTTGAGCAATATTGTGACCGGCGTGTCCGAAGGCTTTACCCGCCATCTGGAAATTAACGGCGTGGGCTACCGGGCCGCAATGCAGGGTACCAAATTGCAGCTGAGCCTCGGCTACAGCCATCCGGTGGTGATGGATGTGCCGCCGGGACTGTCCGTAACGCTGGACGGCAATACCAAAATTACTATCAGCGGGGCTGATAAGCAGCTGCTGGGCCAATTTGCTGCTGAAGTGCGCGCCAAGCGGCCACCAGAACCGTTTAAGGGCAAGGGCGTGAAATATGCCGATGAGCATATTGTTCGTAAAGAAGGCAAGAAGAAGTAAGGAGCCGCAACGATGTTGAGTTCAAAACAAATGTTTGATCGCCGTCGTCGGCGCAACCGGACAGACCTGAAGAAAAAATCAGCCGGCCTGCCGCGGCTGGCGGTGCACCGCACCTCTCGGCATATCTATGCCCAGCTGATTGATGATGCGGCCGGCCATACTTTGGCTGCTGCCTCTACGCTGGATACTGATTTCAAAAAATCCGGCAAGACCGGGGCAGATAGCGAAGCGGCCAGCCAGATTGGTGCCTCCATCGCCAAAAAAGCCCTGGCTAACGGGGTCGAGGCGGTGGTGTTTGATCGTGGCGGCTATATTTTTCATGGCCGGGTCAAGGCCCTGGCTGACGCGGCGCGTGAAGCCGGCCTGAAATTCTGAGGAGCGACAAGATGGCACGCAATACTGATCGCGGGGATCGCAATGAGCAGGGGCGCGAAGAAAGCGACCTGATTGAAAAGCTGGTCGGCATCAACCGGGTGGCCAAGGTGGTCAAGGGCGGACGCCGGTTCGGCTTTGCCGCGCTGGTCGTTGTCGGGGATGGCCGCGGCAAGGCCGGGTTTGGCACAGGCAAGGCCAAGGAAGTGCCGGAAGCTATCCGCAAGGCAACTGAGAGTGCGCGCCGCAATATGGTGCGTGTGCCGCTGCGTGATGGCCGCACCCTGCATCATGATATTCAGGGCAGCTACGGGGCAGGCAATGTGTTGCTGCGTTCCGCCCCGCCAGGCACCGGTATTATTGCTGGTGGCCCGATGCGTGCGGTTTTTGAGGCGCTGGGCGTTCAGGATGTGGTGTCCAAATCCATCGGCTCGTCCAACCCGCATAATATGATCAAGGCGACATTCAAGGCTCTGGGCTTGATTCAGGCACCGCGTTCGGTCGCGGCCAAGCGGGGCAAGAAAGTGGCAGAGATTCTGGGCCGCAAGGCTGAGCAGGCGGAAGCCTCCTGAGCAGGCGGCAAGAGGAGAGCAGAAAAATGGCAAAGCAAACTGTTACCGTGACCCAGACACGCAGCCCTATCGGGCGCGAGGGGAGCCAGCGCGAGACTTTGAAAGGTCTGGGGCTGAACAAGATTGGCCGCACGCGTGAGCTGGAAGATACGCCGTCCGTGCGCGGAATGATCCGCAAGGTGGCGCATTTGCTGCGCGTGGAAGAGGCCAGCTAACTGTTTAGGATGACGGGCCGTCAGCGGCTCTGGAGGATGTAATGAAGCTCAATGAGATCAGAGATAATAAAGGGGCGGCCCGCAAGGCCATCCGTGTTGGGCGCGGCACCGGGTCCGGCCGTGGCAAGACCTCCGGGGCTGGCCATAAGGGCCAGAAAGCCCGTTCAGGTGTGTCTATTAACGGGTTTGAGGGCGGCCAGATGCCGATCCATCGCCGTCTGCCAAAGCGGGGCTTTACCAATATTTTCCGCAAGAAATTTGTTGAGGTGAATCTGGATCGCCTGCAGCGCGCTGTTGATGCCGGCAAGCTGGATGTGAAAAAGCCGGTGGATGGGGACGCGCTGGTCGCAGCCGGGGTTATTCGCCGCCAAAAGGACGGCGTGCGTATTCTGGCCAGCGGGGCGCTGAAAGCCAAGCTGGAAATCCACGCAGCCGGTGCCTCCAAGGCAGCAGCCAAGGCAGTTGAGGCAGCAGGCGGCAAGATTATATTGCCAGCGCCGGCAGCAGCCGAGGCAGCTGCAGAAGCCTCAGCAGAATAGCGCGGGGCACCTGTTTTTTGGAGTTTTTTTAGGTAATGGCACGCACACCCCAAGCTCAAACCGGTTTCGGCCTTGGTGCTTTTGCCAAGGCAGATGATCTGAAAAAGCGCATCCTGTTCACGCTGGGTGCGCTGATCATCTATCGGCTGGGCACCTTCATTCCGCTGCCCGGTATTGATCCGGTGGCATTAGCCGAGGTGTTCTCTCGCCAATCTGGCGGGATTCTGGGGATGTTTGATATGTTCTCTGGCGGGGCGCTGGGGCGGATGACCATATTTGCGCTCAATATCATGCCCTATATTACCGCCTCTATCATCATGCAGCTGATGACCGCGATTGTGCCGTCTCTGGAAGTGATGAAAAAGGATGGTGAGGCTGGCCGCAAACAGATTAACCAATATACCCGCTATCTGACCGTGCTGCTGGCAGCTGTTCAGGGCTATGGTATTGCTGCTGCGCTGGAAAGTTCAGCCGGGGTGGTAACAGATGCCGGCCTGTTTTTCCGCCTGACAACAGTGATAACGCTGGTGGGTGGCACGCTGTTTTTGATGTGGCTGGGGGAACAGATTACCAGCCGCGGGATTGGCAATGGTATTTCGCTGATTATCTTCTCCGGCATTATTGCTGAGGTGCCTTCGGCATTGGCGGGCACGCTGGAGCTGGGGCGGACCGGCGCGCTGTCAGCCTTTCTGATTGTGGTGCTGTTTGCGATGGCGGTCGCGGTGATTGCCTTTATCGTCTTTATGGAACGCTCGCTGCGCAAGATTTTGATTCAGTATCCCAAGCGCCAGCAGGGTAACCGGGTGTTTGGCGGCCAGGCCCAGCATCTACCGCTGAAGCTGAATGTATCAGGCGTTATTCCGCCGATTTTTGCCTCATCCCTGCTGTTGATGCCGGTCTCCATTATCAACCTGTCTGGTGGGCAGGGCGGGCCGGATTGGTTGGTGACGCTGAACGCGCTGCTGGGCCGGGGTCAGCCGCTCTATCTTCTGATTTATGTCAGCTTTATTGTGTTTTTTGCCTTTTTCTATACCGCGATTGTGTTTAATCCAACCGATACGGCAGAAAATCTGCGCCGCAATGGCGGCTATGTGCCGGGTATCCGGCCGGGCCAGCCGACTGCGGATTATCTGGATTTCGTGCTGACCCGGCTGACGGTGCTGGGCGCGGCCTATCTGGCAGCTGTTTGTATCCTGCCGGAAATCCTGATCAGCCAATATGCGGTGCCGTTCTATTTTGGCGGCACTTCTCTGCTGATTGTGGTAACGGTTACGCTGGATACTGTGGGGCAGGTGCAATCACATATGTTGGCCCATCAATATGAAGGGCTTATTCGCAAATCCCAGCTACGCGGGAGACGCGGATGAATATCATTCTGTTTGGTCCTCCCGGTGCTGGCAAGGGCACACAGGCTGAAAAGCTGGTCGCCGAGCGCGGCATGGTTCAGCTCTCTACCGGCAATATGCTGCGTGCGGCGATCGCAGCTGAGACGCCGCTTGGCCTGGAAGCTAAGGAAATCATTGATGCCGGAGAGCTGGTGCCCGATACCGTCATGATCCAGATGATTGATGAGGCTATGGACAGCGATACCGTGGCCAAAGGGGTTATTCTGGACGGGTTTCCGCGCACGCTGGCCCAGGCAGAAGCGCTGGATGATATGCTGGCAGGGCGCGGGTTGGCGCTGGATAATGTGATTGAGATTAAGGTGGATGAGGCGGTTCTGTTTGGCCGGATTGAAAGCCGCGCTGAACAGACCGGGGGCAGTCGCTCGGATGATAATGCAGAGGTGCTGCAACAGCGGCTGAAAGTCTATCATGACAATACCGCCCCGTTGCTGCCCTATTACCGGGAAAAACAGATTTTGAAACAGGTGGATGGCATGCAGCAGATAGAGGCTGTCAGCCGCCAGATTAATGAGGTGTTGGACAGCTGAAAACTTGACTGTCAGGCGCAAATTCCTATAATGCGCGCCTGGTGCTGGCTCAGCTGTCAAATGCAGATTTTGTTACCGAACCGGCAGGCCGGACAGGCCGGACTGCCCAACCAGAGGAGAAGCCAGTGGCGCGCATAGCTGGTGTGAATATTCCGACCAAGAAACGGGTAGAGATTGCCCTGACCTATATCCATGGGATCGGGACGACAAGTGCAAGGCAGATTTGCGGCAAGGCCGGTATTACCGCCGAACGCCGGATTAATGACTTGACCGAGGATGAGCTGGACAAGCTGCGCGATATTATCGACGCAGATTTACTGGTTGAGGGCGATTTGCGCCGTAAAACTTCAATGGATATCAAGCGCTATCTGGATCTGGGTTGTCTGCGCGGTTTGCGCCACCGCCGCAATCTGCCAGTCCGCGGTCAGCGCACCCATACCAATGCACGCACCCGCAAGGGCCCGGCCAAAGCCATCGCCGGCAAGAAGAAATAAGCAGGAGAGACCGTCATGGCAAAGCAACCAACCCAAGGCCGGGTGCGCCGCCGCGAGCGCAAGAATATCGCTTCCGGCGTGGCGCATGTGAACTCAACCTTTAACAATACGATGATCACCATCTCAGATGTGCAGGGCAATACCATCGCCTGGTCGTCTGCCGGCACGCTGGGATTCAAGGGATCACGCAAATCCACGCCGTTTGCCGCCCAGATGGCAGCCGAGGATGCTGGCAAAAAAGCAGCCGAGCATGGGATGAAGTCGCTGGATGTAGAGGTGCGCGGGCCGGGGTCCGGGCGGGAATCAGCTCTGCGCGCCTTGCAGGCGGTCGGCTTTACCGTTACTTCCATCCGGGATGTGACACCTATTCCGCATAATGGCTGCCGTCCGCGCAAGCGGCGCCGGGTCTGATTTCGGGGAATGAGAGCTGCCGGCCGCGTATCTTTGCTGGCAGGCAGGCAGACAGAACAGTGCAAAAGGGCAGCATATGACAGGCTGCCCGGGCCGAACCAATCACAAGGGATGACGCCATGATTGAAAAGAACTGGCAGGAATTGCAAAAGCCCGACCAGATAGAAATCAAACCTTCTGAATATAACCCCCGCCAGGCGGTTATTTCAGTGGGCCCGCTTGAGCGTGGCTTTGGTATCACGCTGGGTAATGCGTTGCGCCGGATTCTGCTTTCCTCCTTGCAGGGGGCAGCTGTTACTGCTGTCCAGATTCAGGGGGTGGTGCATGAATTTTCCTCTATCCCCGGCGTGCGTGAGGATGTGACCGATCTGGTGCTCAATATCAAGGGTATCGCCGTCTCTATGGGAGCTGAGGGGGCCAAGCGCCTGCGCCTGCAAGCCGAAGGCCCCAGCGAGGTGACTGCTGGCATGATCGCTGAATCAGCAGGCATTGAGATTATGAACCCGGATCATGTTATCTGCCATTTGGACAAGGGCGCCAGCCTGTCTATGGAGCTGACTGTTGAATCAGGCAAGGGCTATGTGCCGGCTAGCCAGAACCGGGCAGAAGATTCGCCCATTGGTCTGATCCCGGTAGATGCTATTTTCAGCCCGATCCGCCAGGTCGCCTACAAGGTGGAAAATGAGCGGGTTGGCCAAATTACCGACTATGACCGGCTGCTTTTGACCATTGAAACAGATGGCTCCGTAACACCGGAAGACGCAATCGCCTTTGCCGCCCGCATCATGCAGGATCAGCTGCAGCCCTTCATCAATTTTGAAGAGCCGAAGCTGGAAGCTGCTGAGGAAGATACCGACAGCCTGCCCTTCAACCGCAATCTGCTGCGCAAGGTGGATGAGCTGGAACTGTCTGTGCGCTCGGCAAATTGTCTGAAGAATGACAATATTGTCTATATCGGCGATCTGGTCCAAAAGACCGAGAATGAAATGCTGCGCACGCCGAATTTCGGGCGTAAATCGCTGAATGAGATTAAAGAAGTGCTCAAGGTGATGAATCTGGAGCTGGGCATGGATATTGAAAACTGGCCGCCTGAAAATATCGAAGAGCTGGCCAGACGGATTGATGAGCCCTTTTAGGGTGGCTTAACAGGCAAGCCGGGCTGACCGGCAGCTGAGAAAAAGGAAAAGAGAAATGCGCCATCGTATCGCTGGACGGAAATTGAACCGCACCTCGCAACATCGCCAGATGCTGTTCCGCAATATGTCGCAAGCTCTGATCAAGCATGAGCAGATCATCACCACCCTGCCCAAGGCAAAAGCCCTGCGTCCGGTTGTAGAAAAGCTGATCACGCTCGGCAAGAAGGGTGGTCTGCACGCGCGTCGTCAGGTCTATGCCCAGCTGCGTGATGAGGCAATGACCAAAAAGCTTTTTGAGGTGCTTGGCCCGCGTTATGCTGAGCGACCGGGCGGCTATACACGGGTGCTGAAGGCCGGCTATCGTTATGGCGATTCTGCGCCAATGGCGGTGATTGAGCTGGTGGACCGGGATGAAAGCGCCCGCGGTCAGGATTCAGGCCCGACAATGAATAGCGATGAGGGTGAGGAAACCCAGGCAGCTGCCGCAGCTGCTGGCTGAGGCGAGGCGCAAAAATCAGGCCATATCCAAGCCAACATCACAAGAGCCGGGGAATCCGGCTCTTTTTTTGGCTTTTTTTGACAGGTTGGGTGAGCCTATTTTATTTTGATATGCCGGGCGAACTGCCGCATAATCAGCCCCATGACGCAAGATAAACCGATACCGCTGGCTGAAAGGCTGCGCCCGAACAGTCTGGCTGAGGTGGTGGGACAGCCACAGCTGACCGGGCAAGCCGCCGGGTTTCTGGAAACTGGCTCGCTGATCCTTTGGGGGCCGCCCGGCAGTGGCAAAACCACCATCGCCCGCATTTTGGGGCAGCAGGCTGGGCAGGATTTCACCGCCCTGTCAGCTGTTTTTGACGGGGTGGCGGATTTGCGCCGGGTTTTCAAAATAGCTGAAGAAGGATTCGCAGCGGGGCGCGGGGCGCTCTTGTTTGTGGATGAGATTCACCGCTTTAACAAGGCCCAGCAGGATGCGCTGTTACCGGCGATTGAGCAGGGGATCATCCGGCTGATTGGGGCGACAACGGAAAACCCGTCCTTTGCGCTGAACAGTGCGCTTCTCTCGCGCTGTCAGGTGATTGTTCTCAAGCCGCTGGATGAGGCCGCTCTGGCAGTTATTCTGGGCCGTGCTGAGGCTTATCTGGGCCGTAAATTGCCGCTTGATGAAGGGGCCCGGGCTGCCTTGCTGGTAATGGCTGACCGGGATGGGCGCTATTTGCTGAATCTGGTTGAAAGGCTGGCAGGCCGCGCGGAGGAGGAAGGGGTGCTGGATGCGGATGGGCTGGCTGAATTTCTGTCGCGGCGGGCGTTGAATTATGACCGTGCCGGGGATGAGCATTACAATCTGATTTCGGCCTTGCATAAATCATTGCGCGCCTCAGATTGTGATGCCGCCCTTTATTGGCTGGCCCGGATGCTGGGGGCAGGTGAGGACCCGCAATATATCCTGCGCCGACTGACCCGCTTTGCCACTGAGGATATTGGCTTGGCTGAGCCGGAAGCCGAAGCCCGCGCGATTGCCGCTTGGCAGGCCTTTGACCGATTGGGCAGCCCGGAGGGGGATTTGGCGATTGCCAGGCTGGTGATTTATCTGGCGACCGCGCCGAAATCCAATGCAAGCTATAGCGCCTGGAAAAAAGCTGCCCGCGCTGCCCGCGATGGCGGGGCCTTGATGCCGCCGGAGCATATTCTGAACGCGCCGACCGGATTGATGAAGGATTTGGGCTATGGCAGGGGCTATGCGTATGATCATGATGACCCGGACGGGTTTTCCGGCCAGAATTGCTTTCCCGATGCGCTGGGCCGGCCGGTTTTCTATCAGCCGGTAGAGCGTGGGTTTGAACGGGAAATTGCCAAGCGGTTGGCCTGGTGGAACAAGCTGCGCGCCCGCAAGACAGATAACAGCGCATGACCCGCAACGGTTTTGACTATTTTGCCGGTATTGACTGGTCCGGGGCCAAGGGCCGGGCGCATGCCGGTATCCGTATCGCGCTGGCTGAGGCGGCCAGTTCAGCACCCCCGCAGCTGATAGAGCCACCCAGCGGCCGGGCCTGGTCGCGGGCAGCAGTGCGGGACTGGCTTCTGGATTTTTCTGCTGAGAGGCGGTTGCTGGCCGGGGTGGATTTTGCCTTTGCCTTTGCGTTTGAGGATGAGGCGGCATATTTCCCGGGTTGGCCGGACAGCCCGGCCACGGTGTTTGATTTATGGGCGCTGATTGATGGGTTGGGAGGCGAGGAGGCAGATTTCTATGGCGGGGCCATTTGGCGTCATCCGGTGCTGGGCCGTTATTTCAACGCGCCCGGCCAGCGCGGCGATTTATTTTCCTCACGCAGGCGGGAAACCGAACGGGCCGCCCGCCAGTTTCGCAGCCCCAGCCCGGTTTTTAACTGTGTCGGCCCGGCGGGTGTCGGCACCGGCTCGCTGGCTGGAATGAGGCTGCTGCACCATCTGGCCGGGCGGGCCGCGCGCTGGCCCTTCGAGGACCCGCAGGGTGCCCGGCTGATGCTGACCGAGATTTTCCCCGGCTGGTATTTTGCCAGAGCCGGGCTCAAGCCAGCCACTGACACGGATAATTTGAACAAGGCTCTGGCGTTTTATAACAGCCAGCCGGTCGCCAGTGATTTTGTCGCCAGCGGGCCTGACGGAGATGAGGCGGATGCGCTGGTTTCAGCGGCGGCCTTGCGCTGGCTGGCTGACAGGGCAGCGATCTGGCAGCTGCCAGAAGCGGCGCAGGCAGAAGGCTGGATATTTGGCGTTGAATCGTCTAATCAGGACGCATGAGAAACCCATTTTTGGCAGCGTGATGGCAGAGTTGCAAGTCCCAGAGGATGAGGAGGGCACCCGTCTTGATCGGTTTTTGCGCCGTTCGCATCCGCATTTGGGTCAGGCGCAGATTGAAAAGAGCTTGCGATCCGGCCAGATCAGGCTGGATGGGGCCAAGGCTAAATCCAATAGCCGCTTGATAACCGGCCAGAAGCTGACCCTGCCGGACTGGCTGCTTGCTGCAGCAAGCCCGGCCCCGGCTAAACGCCCGACCATGGCAGCTGCGGAAGCCCGAAAGATGATTTCCCGCCTGCAGATAGCAGAGAGCCAGCGCTGGCTGGCCCTGAACAAGCCTGCCGGTCTTGCCTGTCAGGGTGGCAGCCGCACCAGCCGCCATATTGACGGGATGCTGCAGGCAGGCTTTGGCACCGACAGGCCGCTTTTGGTGCATCGGCTGGATCGCGATACCAGCGGGCTGTTGCTGTTGGCCAAGGGGCGTGCTGAGGCGCGCGATCTGGGGGCTGATTTTAAGGGACGGAGAATGGAAAAATGCTATCTGGGGCTCAGTATCGGAGATCCTGGCCCGGCTGGCCGGATCACCGCTGCGCTGGCAAAAAGCGGGCCTCGGGGCGCTGAAAAAATGCGCCTTGATGCGGATGGCCAGCCCGCCCTTACCCTGTTTCGCAGATTGGGGCAGGCCGGTGCTATCTGTTTGCTGGCCTTGCGGCCTGTCACTGGCCGCACGCATCAGCTGCGGGTGCATCTGGCCAGCGCGGGCGCACCGCTTCTGGGGGATGGTAAATATGCCGGGGCCGCTGCCCATCCGATAGGGGAGCTGGCAAGGCAGCTGCATCTGCACAGTGCTTTTCTGACCCTGCCAGATGGCACCCGGCTGGCTGCTCCGCTGCCGGATCATTTCCGCACCGCGCTTGATTTTCTGGGGCTGGCAGAGGCAGTGCCGGAGACAATGCCTGATTTTTGACACGCGTTTGATAGGATTACTGTAACAAGGATAGTTTGAGAGATGACAAAATTACGCGCCGCCCTGTTTGATTTTGATGGCACCTTATGTGACAGCATTGCCACGATTATCCGGCTGGTCCAGCTGGCTTGTGAGGA
>JADHLK010000045.1 GCA_016780695.1 Alphaproteobacteria bacterium
AAAGGGTGCATCATAATTCAGAATATCCACCCGCTGCAGGCGAATTTTCCAGCGTTTCCCATCTGGAATCAGATAATGGGTATAGCTGCCGACAAAATGGCGTTGCTTGTCCAGCCTGATCTCGCCAGTGAAAAAGCGCGAACGCACGACCAGCTCCTTGTCCGTACTGGCAGCTGCGTCCAGCTGCACATTGGAGACCAGATGGCTGGTGCGCGGGGCCGGGGATTGTGACCAGGCGCGCGGGTGATCCAGCCGCTTCATGCGGGTGCGCATCAGATAATGATCCTCATAGAAGATAGAAGGGATGCCGTCCCCATCCTCATCCGCCGGGTCTGCCGGCATCCAATAGATGCCATCTGCGGTGAATAAATCAATCCAGTCCTGCCATCTGCGGGTATCCAGCATTTCGGACTGGTTATAGAGAAACTGCTCTATCTCTTGCTGTGTTCCAGCCTTGATCAGCTTGCTCATCACAGCTCTCCCTTCATATAGCCAGCCCAGGCCGTGAACATATGGCGCATAGGCAATTCAGAAAGACCTGTGACAGAAGTGGTAACCCCGTCTTCATGGTAATCCTGGCCCTCATTGCGATGGAAGCTGACCCAATCGCCGCCCTCGCTGGTCAGCCCCTGCTGGCAGCGCCAAAAATTATACAGATCATCGGCATTGATCATGGTAGAGGGCGAATTGACCAGATTGTAATAATGCAGGGAACGGCGATAAATCGCCTCTGGCGCACCTTTCAGGCGGAAATGCCAAATCTCGGTCAGCGTCTCATTCGGGCCCAGCGGGCGCACCGCGCGCAGCTGCTGGAGAGGGGATTGCACCGACAAGCAGGGATAGACCAATACATGGTGGATATTGGTGTTGAAAATTTCGTCAGTGCGCTCCTTGCCATAGGCTTTTTCCATCACCGCTTCATATTCCAGCGTGTCCGGGTCCTTTGGCCGCAAGCCCATATAGCCCTGCAACATGGAATGGCCGTATTTATGGCCCGCTGTTTCCAGCCCGTCCCATTTATAGATAGGTGTGGTAAAGGCAGACAGGTAATGATATTGCAGCGGCGCTTCCTGCCCGGTCTCGGCCTTTATTTCCTCTTCCACATCAGCTGCAGCGCGTCCGGCTGCCCCATGCGTGATAGAGGGGTGCAGCGCATCCAGCTGGTTTTCCAGAAAAATCTTCCAGTTTGATTTCTGCACCACCCGGAAACAGGTTTTGACCACCTCAACCTCGCCTTCGGGCGCGCGGTCGCAAATATCATCAAAAGCCGCCTTTGCCCCGCTGAGCCAGGTTTCAAGATCCGGCCCGTCAGCAGCGAGGGAGGCAAAGATAAAGCCGCGATAGCTGGCTACCCTGGGGGCAGCCTTCATGCAGGCATCCTGATCATTTTTATCAAAGCGGGTATCATCATAACCGGCCGGCGAGGGGATAGCATGAACTGAGCCATCAAAATTGAACTGCCAGGCATGATAGGAGCAGATAAAATGATGGCCGGCATTGCCCATATGGCGGTTGGTCAGCATTGCGCCGCGATGCGGGCAGCGATTGAACAGAACATGGAAATTATCCGCGTCACCGCGCACCAGAATCATCGGCTGGCGGCCTATCTGGAAAGTAGTGAAATCGCCCTTATTCTTAATTTGGCTTTCATGGCCTGCATAAATCCAGCTCTTATAGAAAATATGTTCCAGCTCTTTTTCAAAAACTTCTTCGCTGACATAGCAATCCTTGTGGACCCGGTCTGTTTCGACCAGACCTTCCAGCAGGATTTTATCAGCAGGTGTTGATTGACCGTCCATTTTTTCCTCCCCGCGAAATAATGAGACAAAATTGTTTAGGCTTAAAACAGCTTAATCAAAAGACCGATATTTGCCAACCAGATTTTTTTACCCGTGCACGCATAGTTTCGGTTTTTTTTCTTGACGATATGTCGTAAGATAAACAGTCTTTACGATAGCAAATAGAACACCGAAAGGTTCGGTTTTCCACTTATTTCTGGGAGGAAATTATGAAGAAATTGCTTTTGGGACTTTCTGCGGCAGCTACAATGGTTTTCGCTGGTCAGGCTATGGCCGGCGGGCATGCTGCCAAGGAATTGATCGTGTCCACCTGGGCCGCGCCAGTTCATACCATGAATGCGAATGTGTTTCCGTGGATGGATGGAGAGCTTCAGAAATGTTCCGGGGGCAGCCTGTCCCTGAAGCTGGAATATAATCTGGCCCCGCCGCCGGCCCAGTATGATACGGTGCGCGATGGCGTGGCCGACCTGACCTGGATTGTGCATGGCTACACCCCGGGTAAATTCGCAACCACCAAGCTGGCTGAGCTGCCGGGCAATACTGGTAATGCCGAGCAAATGTCAGTGGCTTTCCAAAAGACTTGGGAAAAATACCTTTCCAAGGCTGGTGAGGCCAAGGGTGTGCAGGTTCTGGCCAATTATGTGCATGGGCCGGGTCATGTGAATACAGTCAAGAAGATCACCTCTTACAAGGAAATCGAAGGCATGAAGCTGCGCGTTGGCGGCGGCGTGGCCAATGATATCGGCTCAGCACTGGGCGTGGCGGGTGTGAACCTGCCGGCACCGGGTGTGTATGAGGCGGTTTCTTCCGGCGTTGCTGAGGGCGTGTTCTTCCCGATTGAGACCATGTATGCCTTTAAGGTAGCGGAAGTGGCGAAATATACATTTCGCAATCCCGATGGCATGTATACTACTTCATTCGGTCTGCTGATGAATGATGACAGCTACAATGATCTGTCTGACAAGCATCGCAAATGCATTGATGATATGCGCGGCGTAGAGCTGTCCCGCAAGATTGGTAAATATTGGGATGAGGCCGATGATCTGGGCTACGAGAAATTTGCCGAGATGGGCGGCACTGTGACAGATGCCAGCCCTGCAGAACGGGCCTATTACAAGGAAAAGACTTCCGGTATTGAGGCACAGATTGTTGCTGCTGCCAGCGACCGCGGCGTGGATGGCAAAGCAGCTCTGGCTTACTATCGCAGCCTGCTGAACTAGTCTGGCAGAAGCCTGGAAATGAACATGGCAGGCGGCCTTCGGGCCGCCTGTTTTTTTATGCATTATATCACAACACGGCAAAGGCTGGCCGCGGGCACGGGCCGCGCTCGGTCAGCTCTGGTCAAAATCCAGCGTCAGGTGCGGGCTTTGCGGGATCAGCTGGCAGGCCAGCACAAAACCGGCTTCCAGCTCAGCCGCATCCAGCGAGAAATTTTGCTGCATCTGGCCCGCCCCACTGGTCAACCGGCAGCGACAGGTCGCACACATCCCATTGGCACAGGACCAGGGCAGGCTGATTCGGGCCTCTCTGGCGGCCTCGATCACAGACAGGCCGTCCGGCAGGGGGAATTCCTGCTCTGCCCCGTCAAGGATCACCCGCACGGTGCAGGCAGGCTGGCTGTCTGCAGCAGCGGGTTTCGCGGCCCGGTCTTGAGCGCTAGCCGGACCCTTTATTTGCCCCTTTTGACGGCTCGGCGGGGCAGGTGTGAAAACTTCGGTATGCAGGTCTTTTTGAGCCATCCCCTGCTCGCCCAGCCAGGCCAGGCAATCGGCGCTCATTTCAGCCGGGCCGCAAATCCAGGCTTCGGCCAGCTGGCTGGCGTCAAACAGTCCGGCCTCGCTCAGCTGGCGGAGACGCGCCGCATCCAGACGGCCTGAAAAAAGCGGTTGGTCACCGGCTTCCCGGCTCAGTATGTGAAGGAGGGAGAAGCGGCCCATAAAGCGGTTTTTCAGCCCGTCCACTGCTTCTTTCAGCATGATGGAACTGCGCTGGCGATTGCCCCAGATCAGCATGACTGAACAGTCCGGATGGTCTGCCAGCAACGCTTCTGCTATCGGCAGTATCGGGGTAATGCCGGACCCGGCTGCCAGCAGTAAATGCTGGCCCGGCTTCGGGTTTTTCAGGGTAAAGCGCCCTTGCGGCGGCATCACAGAGAGCTGGTCACCGGGTTTCAGATGGCGGGCAAATTGGGAAAAGCGGCCTGCTTCAATCTGGCGAATCCCTACCTGGAGCAGCCCGCCTCCCGGGCTGGAGCAGATGGAATAAGGCCGCCGGACTTCCGCACCCTCTATCTCGGCCTGCAAGGTCAGATACTGGCCGGGCAGAAAGGTGAAGTCGGCTTGTAGCGCGTCTGGCACGGCAAAGCCCAGGATGGTTGCGCCTGCTGGGTCTTGCTGGCACTCGGCCACTGGCAACAGGTGAAAGCCGGTTTTGGTCATCTTTTGCTCCGCTGCTGTATCTGCCCTGCCAAGCTGCTGCTAGAGGCATTTGAAATAATCGAAAGGCTCCAGGCACGCTGTGCAGCGCCATAATGCCTTACAGGCGGTAGAGCCGAACTCGGACAGTTTTTCCGTGCTGGCCGACCCGCATTGCGGACAGTCCGGCACGCGCCCCTCTGGCACTGGCGGGGCGATGCCATAGGCAGCCATTTTGCGCCGCCCCTCTTCGGTTATCCAATCAGTTGTCCAGGGCGGTGAAAGTATGCGCTCGGTGCGGGCCTGAAAGCCAGCCTCCTGCAGGGCGGTGGTCACCGCTAATTCAATCGCCAGCACCGCCGGGCAGCCCATATAGGTTGGCGAGAGGTGGGCAATGACCCCACCATCCTCGGCAATCTCAACCGCGCGCAAGATACCTAGATCGGCTATGGTTAGAGCCGGGATTTCCGGGTCTGGCACAGCTGCGGCGACAGCCAGAGCGCGCTGCTCGGTTGTCTGGGAGCTTACCATTGCTGGCCCGGGAAGCGATGCTGCATATATTGCAATTCCGCCAGCAAATGCCCCATTGCTTCAGTATGGCGACCCGAACGGCCGCCGCTGAGGCGGCTTTCTATATCGGCAACCGGCAGGCTGGCGCGGGTTAGTATGTTGGCCCGGTCAGCAGCAAAAGCGGCTTGCAATTCTGCCGGGTCTGGCAGAATCGCGGCATCTGCCAGCCGCCCGGCCAGCGCGTCTTTCTCAAACATCTCTCCCAGATAGGGGGCCAGATTGGCCTCGGCTGCCAGCATCCGCTGGTGTGACAGCTCGGTGCCATCCCCCAGCCTTATCACCCAATCTGCGGCATGGCGGTGATGATAGGCGACCTCTTTGAGAGATTTTGCGGCGATAGCGGCCAGCTCAGGCAGGGTCGATTCAAGGGCGGCCTGCCAATAGAGCTGCTGAAAGCTGGAAAAATAAAATTGCCGCAAAATTGTATGGGCGAAATCGGTGTTCGGATATTCAGCCAGCAGCAGATTGTGATAGGCCCGTTCATCGCGCAGAAAGGCCAGCTGGTCCTCATCGCGCCCCTTGCCCTCGGTTTCGCCTGCCAGCTGATAAAGCGCGCGCGCTGAGCCTATCAGGTCCAGCGCGATATTGGACAGGGCCAAATCCTCTTCCAGCTGCGGGGCATGGCCAGACCATTCCGAGACCCGCTGTCCCAGAATGAGATGATCATCTGCCAGCCGTAACAGCCCGCAAAAAATATCCTCAGCTGATGCCATTACATATTCTCTATATCGTCCGGGATGTCATAAAAGCTGGGATGGCGGTATATTTTATCAGAGGCCGGATCAAACAGCATACCGGCCGCCTCCGGTTCTGAGGCAATAATCTGCGCCGAAGGCACTACCCAGATAGAACGCACCTCCTCACGCCTTGCATAAACATCGCGGGCCGCCTGCAGGGCCTGTTCAGCATCCGCAGCGTGCACCGAGCCGCAATGTTTATGGGCCAGCGCGCCTTTGGGCTGAACAAATACTTCCCATAACGGGGTGAAGCCGGTCATCTCATCTTCCTTGCTTTTGGCCTCAACCATGGCCTCAATCAGGTTAGCAAAAGGGCTATTCAGCTGCCTGCGGCTGAGCTGCTTTTTTGGCGGCATGGGCGAGGGCTGCCTCACGCACCCAGGCTCCGTCATCCCAGGCCTTTTGGCGCGCCGCGATACGCTGGCGGTTCATCGGGCCATCGCCCTTGACCACCGACCAGAATTCTGACCAGTCAATCGGGCCGAAATCATAGCCACCCGCCCCCCCATTCTTGGCCTCATTCCAGACCAGCTGATCATCCGGCACCGACAGGCCCAGCCGGTCGGCCTGCGGCACAGTGGCATCGACAAATTTCTGGCGTAATTCATCATTGCTGAACCGCTTTATTTTCCAGGCCATCGACTGATCGGAATTCTGACTGTCTGAATCGGGCGGGCCGAACATCATCAAAGACGGCCACCACCAGCGATTCAGCGCATCCTGGGCCATGTCCTTTTGTTCTGCACTCCCGGCGGCCAGAGTCAGCATAATCTCATAGCCCTGACGCTGGTGAAAGCTCTCTTCCTTGCAAATCCGGATCATCGCTCGCGCATAAGGCCCGTAGGAACAGCGGCAAAGCGGGATCTGATTCATAATCGCCGCCCCGTCCACCAGCCAGCCGATCGCGCCAATATCAGCCCAGCTGAGCGTCGGGTAATTGAAGATAGAGGAATATTTCGCCTTGCCAGACAGTAGGTCCTGCGTCATCTGCTCGCGGCTGATGCCCAGCGTTTCAGCTGCGGCATACAGATACAGCCCGTGCCCGCCCTCATCCTGCACCTTGGCCAGCAAAGCTGCCTTGCGGCGCAGTGACGGGGCTCTGGTGATCCAGTTGCCTTCCGGCAACATTCCAACAATTTCAGAATGGGCGTGCTGGCCGATCTGGCGAATCAGCGTGCGCCGATAACCTTCTGGCATTGCCTCTCTTGGCTCAATCTTCTCATTGGCATCAATGCGCGCCTGAAACGCGGCCAGAAACTCTGCGGTTTCCCCACTCGCGGTATCGGCCCCGATTAATCCTTGTGCATACATGGCCAGCTCCCTTTGGCTAGGTGAAGCCTTTTTAGCTGAAGATATATTACAAAAAATACAGAAGCAACAATTTTTCGTAATATGTTTTATATTTTGGCGATCTATCTCATCTGTTGGTCTGTAAAGCGGCTTTTCAAGAGGCTGAGAGGCGCGCGCTGGCTGTCTGGCATGGGCCAGCTTTCCGAGCGATCCAGCAGCTGATGCCAGAGCGGGCCGATGCGCTGGGCAACCTGTGTGCCTGGCCAGCCGGGCCCCAGCAGCCAGAACAGATGCGGGCTGTGCCGCAAAACCAGACGGCGCCAAAAATGCAGCAACAGAACCCGCAGCCCCATGGCTGTTTCCGGGGCCAGCTGGCTGGCCCCGCCGATATTGCCCAGCTGCTGATCAAGCTCAGCAACCAGCTGCGCCAGCTGGCCATATTCCTGATTCAGCCGCTGGCCAGCCAGCCGCCCGGCCAGCCAGTCCGGCCTGTGCGTCAATGGGCCCGCCAGCACCAGCGCATTATCAGCCGGTGCCTCCCCCTCTGGCAGCAGCCAGCATTCCGCAGTGAGGCGCAAGGCTTGCCCGGCAGGCTGGGCAGGCGGCGCATCCGGGTCTGTCACAATCAGCTGCCAGCGGGTGACGGGCTGTGCGGGCCGGGCATAGATGCGCGGCGATGCCTCTGCCACCGCCTCTATTGCAGCCAGGCTGAGCGCATAAAAGGCGTGCCTGCCTGTTTTGCCGGAGACCAGCCAATCCTCAGCCAACAGGCGCGAGAGGGCTGTTCGCACGGCCCCGTCAGTGATGCCGAACTGGCGGGTCAGGGCATGGATATCGCGCAAAGCCAGCCGGCCCGGCAAAGGGCCTGCCAGATCGCCAAAAATGGTCACCAATATTGACCAGACCCGCAGCCGCCCCTGAGCGTGCAAAGCGGCCACAAACGGGGCGAGGGCGGCGGACCTGTCGCCGCGATCAGCCATCACAGGCATTCATCGTTATCAGCTCATAGGTGGCGACCAGCTGGGCGTCCTGATTATCGATTGCAACCTGCCAACGCACCTCGCCATAGTCAGCATTGCGCGGGATTTTGCGTTTCACGGTCAGCTGCACGGTAATGGCATCGCCCGGATAGACAGGCTGGTGGAATTGCAGATCATTCAGGCCAATATTGGCCAGCACCGGCCCCGCGGCAGGTTCCACAAACAGACCGGCGGCAAAGCTCAATAACAGATAGCCATGCGCGACCCTGCCCTCAAAAAACGGGCTGGCTTTGGCGGCTTCCTCATCCAGATGGGCATAGAATTTATCGCCGGTAAATTCAGCAAAATGTTCTATATCCTGCATGGTGATGGTGCGCGGGCCGCAGGTCAGGCTCTCGCCAATGGCAAGGGCGTTAAAGCTGCGGGTGAACGGGTGTGCCGGGCCTTCATGCTGCGGGCTGTTGGGCACAAATACATTGCCAATTCCGGTCAGTATAGCCGGGCTGCCCTGAATTGAGGTGCGCTGCATATAATGGGCAACCCCGCGCACACCACCCAGCTCTTCAGAGCCGCCTGCCCGCCCCGGCCCGCCATGCGTCATATGCGGCATCGGCGCGCCATGTCCGGTTGCTTCGGCCATGGAATCGCGATCATTGAAATATAGCCGGCCATGCCAGGCCGCACTAGCCAGAACCGCCTGTCTGGCAAGGGCTGGGTCATGCGTGATAACCGAGGCGACAAGCGAGCCGCCGCCGCGATTGGCTAGCTGGCAGGCGGCAGAAAAATCGCTGTAGCCCATCAATGTGGAGACCGGACCGAAGGCTTCCAGCTCATGTGCCAGGCTGGCAGATGACGGGTCAGCACAATGCAGCAGATGCGGCTGGATAAACGCCCCTTTTTCAGCATCCACCCCGGCAAAATTGGCTGGCCCATCACCATAGAGGCAGCGCGTCTCTGCCGCCAGCCGGGCTACAATATCCAACACATCGCGGCGTTGATTCAGCGAGACCAGAGCGCCCATGCGGGTGGCCTTGTCTGCCGGGTCGCCGATTTGCAATGCAGACAGTTTTTCGATCAGCGCCTCGGCCACCGGGGTGATCAGTTTCTCCGGCACAAAGATACGCCGGATAGCGGTGCATTTCTGGCCTGCCTTGGCACTCATCTCGCGCACCACCTCTTTGACGAACAGGCCGAATTCCGGTTCATCCGGGCCAATATCCGGCCCCAGAACAGAGGCGTTCAGCGAATCCTGTTCAGTCAGCACCCGCACTGAGCGGGATAGCAGCTTTGGATTGGAACGCAGCATCAAGGCCGTATCTGCTGAGCCGGTAAAGCTCAGCACATCTTGCGCGCCCAGCCGGTCCAGCAAATCGCCCGGCCTGCCGATTACCAGCTGCAAGGCCCCTTCCGGTAACAGCCCGCTTTCCAGCATCAGCCGCACACAGGCCTCGGTCAGATAGCTGGTGACCTGCGCTGGCTTGACGATAGCGGGCATACCGGCCAGAAAGCTGGCAGCAAATTTCTCCAGCATCCCCCAGACCGGAAAATTAAAGGCATTAATCTGCACCGCTGCCCCTTGCCGGGGGGTATAGACATGGCGGCCAGCAAAGCTGCCGGATTTTGATAATTGTTCCACCGGCCCGTCCAGCCAGACCTGATCATCGGGCAATTCGCGCCGCCCTTTTGAGGCATAGACGAACAGTGTTCCAATCCCGCCATCAATATCAATTCGGTTATCATTCAAGGTGGCCCCGGTGGCATATCCCAGCTGATATAGCCCCTCGCGCCGCTCATTCAGATAGAGTGCCAGCTTTTTTAGAATCTTGGCCCGGTCATGAAAGGTGAGCGCCCGCAAGGCTGGGCCGCCTGTCTGATGGGCATAGGCGAGCAGCGCCTCGCCAGACAGGCCGCCAGTGCTGGCATAGGCAACCGGCGCACCAGATACCGCCGAGGCAATGGCTTGCTGATCAGGCCCGGCGGGCAGCCACTCGCCCGCGACAAAGCTGGTTATTACAGGGGCGTTCATGATGCGGTCTCCCTTTCGATCTGTGCGCGCCAAAGTATTGACCATCTGCATTGATTTTGTAAAGTTCACTGATGAAGCCAGCTTTTGTCTGGCATTGGGGGCAGGGTAGATGACCAACAGCATTATTGTGCATGACCGGGGCAGCTGGACAGAAATTCAGCTGAACAGGCCAGATCAGCTGAACGCGCTGGATGCCGCGATGCACGCCGATTTGCGCGCCGCTCTCAGCACGGCTGCGGCTGATAAATCCTGTCGTGCCATCTTGTTGAGCGCGGCCGGACGCGGCTTTTGCGCGGGTCAGGATTTGGCTGGTTTCAATCTGCAATCCGGCCAGCCCATGCCGGATTTGGAAGAGGTGATACGCCGCGACTATAACCCGCTGGTGCGGCTGGTGCGGGAAATGCCAAAGCCGGTCATCGCGGCGGTGAACGGCGTGGCAGCCGG
>JADHLK010000046.1 GCA_016780695.1 Alphaproteobacteria bacterium
CTCCTTCACCGCTTTTGCCTGCCATCCCGGTCCGGCTGGCGACCTGAACCACCTCCACTGTGTCCTCCCTGCGGCGGGCATTCTGTTCGGCAATATTTTGACGGCGCACCCCGCTGCGGCGGCGCAGGGTCAGCGCGATCGCCCCCACCATCGCCACCAGCAGGATCAAACCGGCCAGCTGGAACAGATAGATATAATCGGTATAAAGCACCCGCCCGATTGCCCGCGTATTGCTGATCTCGCTGGCCACAGCCGTGGCTGAGGCGCGCAGCGCATCGACACTGAAAAAGGCGATCAGCAATTCCGCCAGCAACAGCCCGGCCACCCCCAGCCCAATCGGCAAATAGCGATGAAAGCCCTGGCGCAGCTCGCTGTAATTAATATCCAGCATCATCACCACAAACAAGAACAGCACCGCCACCGCCCCGACATAGACCACCACCAGCAGCATCGCCAGAAACTCCGCCCCCAGCAGCACAAACAGACCGGCCGCATTGAAAAAGGCCAGAATCAGAAACAGCACTGAATGGACCGGGTTGCGCGCGGAAATCACCATCAGACCGGACAGGCAGCACACGCCGGCAAAAAGATAGAAAAACAGGCTCTCAATCATCTGGATATCCCCCGCCCGTTCCTAGCGCCACCTGGCATCTGCGGCCAGATTGCGGGCAATTTCGCCTTCCCAGCGGTCACCATTGGCCAGCAGCTTTTCCTTGTCATAGAACAGCTCTTCCCGGGTCTCGGTTGCGAATTCGAAATTCGGCCCCTCAACAATGGCATCGACCGGACAGGCTTCCTCACAAAAGCCGCAATAGATACATTTGGTCATATCAATATCATAGCGGGTTGTGCGGCGCGATCCGTCTGCGCGCGGCTCTGCCTCTATGGTAATGGCCTGCGCCGGGCAGACTGCTTCACAGAGCTTGCAGGCAATGCACCGCTCCTCTCCATTGGGATAGCGGCGCAGCGCGTGCTCACCGCGAAAACGCGGCGAAATCGGCCCTTTTTCATAAGGATAATTCAGCGTCACCTTGGGCTTGAAAAAATACTTCAAGGTCAGCGCCAGCCCGCGCAACAGCTCCAGCAGCAGAAAGGAACGCAGGGCATTTACAGCAGCACGCATGACAGTCTCTCTCCCCTCTCGCCGCCCGCTTACCCGGCAAAGACCGGCAAATTACCGGTCGCCAGCAAAAAGCCTGCGGTCAGCACCACCCAAAGCAGCGAGAAAGGCAGAAAAATCTTCCAGCCCAGCCGCATCAGCTGATCATAGCGATAGCGCGGCGTTGTCGCCCGCATCCACAAAAATACAAACAGAACAAGGCAGATTTTCAGCACAAACCAAATCGGCCCCGGCACCAGATTAAGCGGCCAGATGTCAAAAGGCGGCAACCAGCCCCCCAAAAACAGGACCGTGGTCATGCCGCTCATCAAAATCATATTGGCATATTCGCCAAGGAAAAACAGCGCAAAGCTCATAGAGGAATATTCGACAAAATACCCCGCCACCAACTCTGATTCCCCCTCCGGCAAGTCAAAGGGCGCACGGTTGGTTTCTGCCAAGGTGGAAATGAAAAACACAATAAACATCGGAAACAGCGGAATACAGAACCAGAGGCCGCGCTGCGCTTCAATGATCGCTGTCAGATTGAGCGAGCCGACACAGAGCAGCACGGTGATAATCACCAGCCCCATCGACACCTCATAGGAAACCATCTGAGCCGCTGAGCGCAGCGCACCCAAAAAAGCATATTTCGAATTGCTGGCCCAGCCGGCCATGATAATGCCATAAACACCCAGCGAGGAAATCGCAAACAGATATAAAATGCCGACATTGATATCAGCCAGCACCAGCCCCTCACCAAACGGGATCACCGCCCAGGCCACCATCGCCAGCAAAAAGGTCAGCATCGGGGCCAGCAAAAAGACCGGCTTGTCCGCTCCGGCCGGCAGGATGGTCTCCTTGGCCAGCAGTTTCAGCGCATCAGCAAAGGGCTGCAGCAGGCCGAACGGGCCAACCACATTCGGCCCCTTACGCAGCTGCATCAAGCCGATAACCCGCCGCTCTGCCAGTGTCAGATAGGCCACGCCGATCAAGAGCGGCACGGCGATTGCCAGAATCTGAAGCAATATCCAGCCCAGCTCCAACGCGTAATCCAGCATCATTTCGCTCGTCATGCCTGTTACTCCGCTGCCTGTGCCGCATCCGGCTGTCCGGCTGCCTTGCGACAAGCAGCCATGGTTTGGGACGCCCGGCTGATTGCACAGCTCATATAAAACTCAGTCAGCCCGGCCTCAACAACGCCGCCCTTGAGGCGCGCTGTCGAACCGAATTTTCCCCATTTCGCCGGCGTGATCTCATCCAGTTCGGCAAATTGTGGATGGCTGGCACAAAGCATCTGGCGCAACTCATCCAGACTGTCAAAGCCCAGATTGACCCCCAGCAACTCAGCCAGCGCGCGGATAATCGCCCAATCTTCACGCGCCTCACCGGGGGGAAAGACAGCGCGCAGCCCTTGCTGCACCCGCCCCTCAAAATTCACATAAAGCCCGTTCTTTTCTGTCCAGGCCGCAGCCGGCAAAACCAAATCAGCCGCGTGCGCCCCAGCATCGCCATGATGGCCCTGATAGACCGTAAAGCATTTCTCCAGCCCAGCCAGATCCAGCTCATCAGCACCCAGCAGCCACAAAAGCTTCAAAGACCCGGCGCGCGCCGCAGACAGCATTTCAGCAACTGCCATGCCGCCCTTGCTCGGTACCGCCCCAATATCCAGACCAGCCACCCGTGAGGCAGCATTATGCAGGACATTAAACCCGTTCCAGCCCTTGCCTGTCATGCCGGTCTGCTCAGCAATTTGGCGCGCCTTGCCCAAAATTGCCGCCCCGTCAGCCCGCCGCAATGCCCCGCTGCCCAGAATCAGCATCGGCCGCTCAGCCTGTTGCAAGAGCTGGGCAAAAGGATGGCTGCCGTCAGCGATACCGGCCAGCAGCTCTGCCTCCTCACCCAGCCATTCAGACGGGTAGGTCAAATCCATTTCTGGCCCGATATGGGCGATCTTGATATCGGAGTTCAGCCAGCGCCGCCTGATCCGCGCATTCATCACCGGTGCTTCCAGCCTTGGATTGCTGCCAATAATCAGCAGCGCATCCGCCTCATCAATACCGGCGATTGTCGAATTGAACAGATAAGAGGCGCGCCGCTTGCCATCCAGCTTGGCCCCGTCCTGACGGCAGTCCAGATGCGGGCTGCCCAGCTTGTCCATCAGCGTCTTGACAGCAAAAATACTTTCCGCATCCAGCTGATCACCAATAACCGCCCCCATACCAGCAGGCCGCGCCTTTTTTATCGCCGCCCGCAAGGCTTCCAGCGCTTCTGGCCAGCTGGCCGGGTGCAATCGGCCATCTGACCCGCGCAGATAGGGCTGATCCAGCCTTTGCCGCCGCAAGCCGTCAATCGCATAGCGGGCCTTGTCTGAAATCCATTCCTCATTTACCACTTCATTAAGGCGCGGCAACACACGCAGAACCTGACCGCCACGGGCATCAATGCGAATATTGGACCCTTGGGCATCCATCACATCCACCGATTCCACCTTGTTCAGCTCCCACGGGCGCGAAACAAAGGCATAAGGCTGGCTGGTCAGCGCGCCAACCGGACAGAGATCGATCACATTGGCCGATAATTCAGAAGCCAGCGTCTTTTCCAGATAGGTGGTGATTTCCATCGTCTCCCCACGGCCAATCGCGCCCAGATCCGGCACGCCAGCGACCTCAGTGGCAAAGCGAACGCAGCGCGTGCAATGGATACAGCGGGTCATCACCGTCTTGATCAGCGGGCCCATATGCTTTTCATCCACCGCGCGCTTGTTTTCCGTGTAGCGCGACGCATCCCCGCCAAAGGCCATCGCCTGATCCTGCAAATCGCACTCACCGCCCTGATCACAGATAGGGCAATCAAGGGGATGATTGGCCAGCAGGAATTCCATTACCCCCTCACGGGCTTTTTTCACCCGCTCAGACTGGGTATCAATGGCCATCCCGTCAGCCGCCGGCATGGCACAGCTGGCAATCGGTTTCGGAGCCCGCTCCATATCCACCAGACACATCCGGCAATTACCAGCGATAGACAGCCTGTCATGATAGCAGAAGCGGGGAATCTCAAAACCGGCTTCCTCACAGGCCTGCAGCACGGTTGCCCCGGCCTCGACCTCTACCTCAATCCCGTTGACGGTCAGTTTTGGCATGGCTTGGCTTCCCTCTCCTACTCAGCCGCCCGCACCACAGCCGCACGGGCAGCAATGCGCCGTTCCAGCTCTGGCCGGAAATGCCGGATCAGCCCCTGAATAGGCCAGGCCGCCGCATCCCCCAGCGCGCAAATCGTATGGCCTTCCACCTGCTTGGTCACTTCCCAGAGCGTATCAATTTCATGGGCTTCTGCCTCGCCGCGCACCATCCTGTCCATCATCCGAAACATCCAGCCGGTTCCCTCTCGGCACGGCGTGCATTGCCCGCAGCTTTCATGCTTGTAGAAATAGGAAATTCGGCTGATCGCCCGCACAATATCAGTGCTTTTATCCATAACGATTATGCCAGCTGTGCCGAGACCCGTTCCCGCCTCTTTCAGCGCGTCAAAATCCATCGTCATGGTCGCGCAGACTTCGCGGGTAATCAGCGGCGTTGAGGACCCGCCCGGGATCACCGCCAGCAGATTATTCCAGCCGCCGCGCACCCCACCAGCGTGCTTTTCCAACAGCTCGCGCAGGGGAATCCCCATCTCTTCTTCGACATTGCACGGGTTGTTCACATGACCGGAAATACAAAATAGCTTGGTGCCAGTATTGTTTTCCTTGCCCAGCCCGGCAAACCAGCTGCCTCCGCGGCGCAGAATTGTCGGGGCCACCGCAATCGATTCCACATTATTAATAGTGGTCGGACTACCATATAACCCTACCCCGGCCGGAAAAGGCGGCTTCAGGCGCGGCTGACCCTTGCGGCCTTCCAGTGACTCCAGCAAGGCGGTCTCCTCGCCGCAAATATAAGCCCCGGCCCCACGATGCAGATATATATCAAATGGCCAGCCCGATCCGGCCGCATCCTTGCCCAGCAAACCAGCTTCATAAGCCTCATCAATAGCGGCCTGTAAAACCTTGGCTTCATTGACGAATTCACCGCGAATATAAATATAGGCAGCCTGCGCACGCATGGCAAAACCTGCCACCACACAGCCTTCCAGCAATTTATGCGGCTCATGCCGGAGAATATCGCGATCCTTGCAGGTGCCGGGCTCTGATTCATCAGCATTGACCACCAGATAATGGGGTCGTGCGCCCACTTCCTTTGGCATGAAAGACCATTTCAGGCCGGTCGGAAACCCAGCCCCGCCGCGCCCGCGCAGGCCAGAGGCTTTGACTTCCTCAATAATCGCGTCATGGCCGCGTGCCAGAATGGCAGCTGTGTTATCCCAGTCGCCGCGCGATCTGGCTCCGGCCAGCATGGCATCGCCCCAGCCGTAAATATTGGTAAAAATGCGATCCTTATCGTCAAGCATGGCGAGCCTTTCTGGCGGTCCGCGCCTTTTTTGGCTTCAGTCCGGCCAGGCTGGTCGGCCCGGCCGCTGATTGAGAGCCCTGCCGCCCGGCAACCGATCCCGGCGCAGGCGGCTTGCCCGCTGCCAGTGCCTCCAGCAGGCGGGCGGTGCTATCATAATCCAAATCTTCATAGAAATCGTCATTCACCTGCACAATCGGCGCGTTCACGCAGGCCCCCAGACATTCCACCTCCAACAGGCTGAATTGGCCATCCGGGGTCGTTTCACCAGAGGCAATACCCAGCTTGTCCTTGATACAGCGGGTCACATCATCCGAGCCGCGCAGCATACATGGGGTTGTGCCGCATAATTGCAGGAAATAGCGGCCTACCGGCTTCAGGTTGAACATGGTATAGAAGCTGGCCACCTCCAGCACCCGGATTTTCGCCATATCGAGGCGCTTGGCAATCTCCTCAATTGCTGCCATCGGGATCCAGTTATCATGCTGGCGCTGGGCCAGATCCAGCAGCGGCATCACGGCAGACGCCTTGCGTTCCGGCGGATATTTGGCCAGAATCCGTTTAATTTCCTTTTCATTGGCAGCGGTAAAGGCGAAGCTTTCCGGCTGCTCTTCTGCGATCAGCGCCTCAATACTCATCTGTCAATCTCACCAAAGACAATATCCAGCGACCCGATAATCGCCACCGAATCAGCCAGCATATGGCCGCGCGACATATAATCCACCGCAGCCATGAAATAATAACCCGGCCCTCGTAAGCGGCAACGCCAGGGCTTATTCGTGCCATCCGCTACCAGATAGACACCAAATTCACCCTTCGGGGCCTCTACCGCTGTATAGCTGTCACCGGCCGGCACATGAAAGCCCTCTGTATAGAGCTTGAAATGCTGGATCAACGCTTCCATGGATTGTTTCATCTCAGCCCGCCGCGGCGGTGTGATTTTATGATTTTGTGCCAGCACCGGCCCGTCCGGCATTTCCTCTATCGCCTGACGAATAATCCGCAGCGATTGACGCATTTCTTCAATCCGCACCAGATAGCGGGCATAGCAATCACCGGTCTTGCCCACCGGCACATCAAAATCCATCTTCTCATAGACATCATAGGGCTGGGATTTGCGTAAATCCCATGGCAGGCCGGTGGCCCGCAAGACAACCCCGGTCATCCCCAGACCCAGAGCCTCCTCGGTATCCAGAACACCGATATCCACTGTTCGCTGTTTGAAAATCCGGTTTTCCGTCAACAAAGTTTCCAGATCAGCGATGAAGTCGGGAAACTTATCCGCCCAGGCCAGAATATCCTCAACCAGCCCATCAGGCAGGTCCTGATGCACCCCGCCGGGCCGGAAATAGGCCGCGTGCAGGCGCGCCCCGGAGGCCCGCTCATAAAATTCCATCAGCGTCTCACGCTCTTCAAAACCCCAGAGCAGCGGCGTAATCGCCCCGACATCAATGGCAAAAGTAGTCAGGTTCAACAGATGGTTCAACACCCGGCCAATCTCGCAATAAAGCACCCGGATATACTGGCCGCGCTCCGGCACCTCTATATGCAGGGCCTTTTCAATCGCCAGCGCCCAGGCGTGTTCCTGATTCATCGGCGAAACATAATCCAGCCGGTCAAAATAAGGCAGGGCTTGCAGATAGGTCTTGTTCTCGATCAGCTTTTCCGTGCCACGATGCAACAGGCCGATATGCGGATCGGCGCGCTCTATCACCTCGCCATCCATTTCCAGCACCAGTCGCAAAACCCCGTGTGCAGCCGGATGTTGCGGGCCAAAATTCAGCGTCAGGGGCCGTATCTGCATATCACCCATTGGCTGTCTCCCCGTCTTCTGCTTCTGCCGGCTGGTCAGCCGCACTGTCTGGCTCGCCCAGCATCCCTTCCCAGGGGCTGAGGAAGTCAAAATCACGATATTCCTGCACCAACTGGACCGGCTGATAGATGACACGGCGCTGGGTATCGTCATAGCGCACCTCAACATGGCCAGTCAGCGGAAAATCCTTGCGCAGCGGGTGGCCTTCAAACCCATAATCGGTCAACAGGCGGCGCAAATCCGGATGGCCGGAAAAGAAAATGCCGAACATATCCCAGATTTCCCGCTCCGCCCAATTGGCCGAGGCAAAAATTGGCACGCTGGACGGCACAATCTCGCCCTCTTCTACTTCAGCTATTAGCCGCACCCGCTGATTATAGCGCACGCTCAGCAGCTGCCAGACCAGATCAAAGCGGGCCGGACGCTCCGGCCAATCAACCGCTGTAACATCTGTCAGCTGGCGACATTCCAGAGCTTGGCCATCGCGCAGGGCCAGCAGAATTTCAGCAACCTTTGCCAGCTCGGCGCGCAACACAATCTCGCGATTATGGATATCAGCCGCCAGCACCAGATCAGAGAGGCTGGCCTCAATCACCTTGAGAAAACCGGCCTGGCTTTGCTCCATTTGCCTGCTGTCTGTTGCGTCCATTTTTGCCTTTTTTCCCTCTGGATTTCCCTCTGGATTTCCAAAAACACTGTTCAGCTTTGACCTGATTAGCGTTGAATTGTCGCCGTGCGGCGGATTTTCTTTTGCAGCTGCAACAGCCCGTAAATCAGCGCCTCAGCCGTTGGCGGGCAGCCCGGCACATAGACATCAACCGGCACAATGCGATCACAGCCGCGCACCACCGCATAGGAATAATGGTAATAGCCGCCGCCATTGGCACAAGACCCCATCGACAGCACCCAGCGCGGCTCCGGCATCTGATCATAAACCCGCCGCAGGGCCGGGGCCATCTTGTTGGTCAGCGTGCCGGCCACAATCATCACATCCGACTGGCGCGGGCTGGGCCGGAACAGCATCCCGTAGCGATCCATATCATAGCGTGAGGCGGCTGAATGGATCATCTCCACCGCACAGCAGGCCAGACCAAAAGTCATCGGCCAGAGCGAGCCGGTGCGCGCCCAGTTGAACAGCTTGTCTGCCGAGGCAATGACAAAGCCGCGATTGGTGATCTCATCCGACACTGCCCGCAAAATCATATCCTGATCCGCTCCCGGCGGTAGCGGGGCAGCGTTCAGGGCTGCCTCATTGCGGGTATCACTCACTCCCATTCCAGCGCTCCCTTCTTCCATTCATAGGCAAAACCAATAGTCAGCACGCCGAGAAAGACCATCATCGACCAGAAGCCAAACATCCCGATATCCCCCAGCGCCACTGCCCAGGGAAACAGAAACGCCACTTCCAGGTCAAAAATGATAAATAAAATAGCGACCAGATAGAATCGGACATCAAAGGGCTTGCGCGAATCATCAAACGCATCAAAGCCACATTCATAGGCGGTCAGCTTTTCAATATCCGGGGCCTGTTTGCCAACAATAAAAGAGCCGATGACAAAGGCCAGCGACAAGCCGGCCGCGACCATCAAAAAGACCGCGATTGGCAGATATTCGCCCAGATAGCTGTCCATAGTGAAGTATCCCTACGCTTTTTTCCCGTCTTGCCCGGCGCCGCTCCCCTCCGGTCCAGACGGACTGGAATGGCAGCAGGCACGCCTCCCCCTTATGGCGATTTTTTCTGCCCTCCTGCCGGGGGACCACGGCCCCGGGCAGCGGCTTCAAAAACCCGCCTTTGATTAATCCAGTAGGGGCCGAAATGCAAGAGACTGCAAGCTGGCAGCGGGCAGTTTTTTACCTGTTGCACAGCTTTTGGGCAGCTGGCTGGAAGCGAAAGGCCGGAAATTCTCTGCTGAAAGCCGCAAAAAAATGCAAAAAAAACAAAAAATCTAACTTTTTGTTAACTTTTTTGAGTTACACTTCTACGCTGTTAAGGTGAAAAACAATTCCGAATTACGATCACTATGCGGCTTGTATCATTTTAGGATAAACTGTTCTAACCATCTGTTTCAAATGCACGAAAACCCTCAAAGAGGATCAGGCCATGACACATCCTTTCCTTGCTTTTCCAACTGATGCGGTAAAGACAGCCCGTCGCCAGCCTGCTCTGGCCGGCCTGTTATCCAGCACCTCCCTCTGGACGCTTTCCGGTTTGGCCCTTGTTGCCTGCGGTGGAGGCGGCCATACAGACCAGCCGGTGCGGATTCGAATCTATGACGGGCCGGTTGCCGGGGCGAAATGGGGCTATGATGTGGATGGCGACGGTATTCTGGACCCGGATGAGGTGCAGGGCCGCACAGATGCCACCGGCTATATTGAAACGCGGGCATCGGACCATCTGTCAAAATTCCCGTTGCTGGCAGATGTGGCCGGGGCCACTGATCTGGGCAGCAATCTGGATGACAGCAGTGATGACCGGATGCTGGCAGAGGGGGTATGGCGTGCCCCGGTCGGCTCCAGGATTATCTCGCCCTTTACCGAGCAGCTGGTGCGTATGTCAGAACAGCCCGGCCATGCTGACAAGGATATGGACGCGCTGCAAAAATTGCTGGCCAGCCAGCTGGGCCTGTCCGCGGATACT
>JADHLK010000047.1 GCA_016780695.1 Alphaproteobacteria bacterium
CTGACAATCTTGCAAATTCTTGCGATTGCCGCAAGTCTTGCAGCTACCAGCCGGTCTGATTGATAATCCTTTGGGCCACAGGTGACAGCTCGGCAATACGGGCAATGGGCAGCTGATCTTCTTTTGTCTGGCCCCATTGCGCCAGCTCTGCTGGCAGTGAAACAGACGGGTTGGCGGGATATTCATAATTCAGTTTCGCATACAGCATCTGCGCTTCTTCTGAGACGAGAAATTCCAGCAATTTTTGCGCCGCCGCCTTGTTCCTGGAATATTTGGCAATCCCGCCGCCGGAAATATTCACATGATGGCCGCGATCTGCCTGATTAGGAAAGACCAGCCGCACCGCCGCCGCCCATTGCCGCTGCTCAGCCTCTTCAGAACGCAGCATCACGCCGTAATAATAATGGTTCATGATTGCAACATCGCATTCGCCCTGCCAGATAGCCTTGGCCTGGGCGCGGTCATTGCCCTGCGGCTTGCGCGCCAGATTGCGGACCAACGCCCTGGCCCATTGCAGAGCTGCTGCCTCGCCCTGTGCCGCGACAATAGAGGCCAGCAAGGCCCGGTTATAGACATGGCTGCCCTTGCGTGTGCAGATACGCCCCTGCCATTCCGGTTTGGCCAAATCCTCAATACGGCTGATCGCTCCCTCAGCGACCCGGTCCTTTGAGACAGCGACCACACGGGCGCGCTTGGAAAAGCCGAACCAGTCATTGTCTGGGCTGCGTAAATGCGCCGGAATGGCCGCCTCCAGCACAGGCGAGGTGACCGAAGCCAAGAGACCCTTATCGGCATAAACAGACAATCTGGCAATATCCACCGTCAAGATCAGGTCTGCCGGGCTGGACGGGCCTTCCATCTCCAGCCTTTCAGCCAAGCCCTCATTGGCATAGACCATGCGTGTTTCAATGCCAGTCTGCGCGGTAAAGGCATCCAATACCGGCTGCACCAAAAAGGGCTGGCGATGGGAATAGATGTTCAAAATCTCAGCCGCGCTGGCCGAGACCGGAACCGACAGCAGCAGAAAAGCAGCACTGACCGGCCGCAGCAACCAGCTGGGCATCTGCTGCAGATTTGCAAAAAAAGCTGTTATCTTTGCCGATGCAAGGTTGCGTTTCACCGTCAATTATCCTTTCGCCTATTACCTTTCCAGCCAACCTGACCAGTTTATGCAAATGAGAATGATTGTCAATATCGTTCTTATGTTTTTTTTTTCTGATGTAACTTGCTGTCTCAGCGCTGCTGCACTTTATCTCTGATTTTTGCCATTGCAGGCCTGCCGGTCATTGTCAGCCGCCAGCAGAGGATTTAGACTAGCCGGGAGTTGGCCCGCCAGCCGGCTCGGACAAAACCCTGCAAGATCGATATAAATCTAGAAAGAGCGCAATGCCAAAATTACCAGCCACCGCCCCTTTGCTCGGCCCTGATGAGAGCGATGCGCGCTATTTTGACCGTGAGCTGAGCTGGCTGGCTTTCAATGAGCGGGTTCTGGCCAATGCGTTTGATTCGAATTTGCCGCTGGGTGAGAGGCTGCGCTTTATTACCATTTCCGCCAGCAATCTGGATGAGTTTTATATGGTGCGGATTGCCGGCCTGCGCCAGCTGGCGGCGCGCAATTTCAAAATCCTGCCTGAATCAGGTGACCGGCTGGATGAGCTTTTGACGCTGGTCTCCGAGCGAGCCGAACGGCTGAAACGCCGCCAGCAAGAGGTTCTGGGCGAGGTGCTGGACAAGTTGCGGCGGGCGGAATGTAAAATCCTGTCAGCAGCGAAATTATCTGCTGAAGATCGGGACTGGCTGGCCGGCTGGTATGCAGAGAATCTGCTGCCTTTGCTGGCCCCGACGACGCTGGACCCGGCGCATCCTTTCCCATTTATTCAGAATCGTGGCAAGGGGCTTTTGATCCGGATGAACAGCCCGCAGGGGGAGGAGGTGCAATCGGTGGTGCTGCTGCCGGACAATATTGACCGCTTTATCCGTTTGCCGGGGGCCAGCCTGCGCTTTGTGCCGGTTGAATCTGCCTTGCTGACTTCTCTGGATATGATTTATCCAGGCTTTGAGCTGGTGGAGTCCGGGATGTTTCGGGTGCTGCGGGATTCGGAGATTGAAATTGATGATGAGGCAGAAGACCTGATCAGCCAGTTTGAATCCGCCTTGCGGGCCAGACGGCGCGGCAATGTGGTCTCGCTGGTCATTTCCGACAGTTTTTCAGCAGAAATGCGCCAGCTCTTCGCCCATGAAATGGCCATCGCCCAGGACCGTATCTATATCACGCCCGGCTATGTCGGGCTGGGTGATTTTGCCCAGCTTTTGCCCAGCCTGCCGAAAGGCTGTTTTCATCCGCCTTTCCAGCCGCGTTTTCCGCAGCGGATTCTGGATTTCAAGGGTGATTGTTTTGCTGCCATCCGCAACAAGGATATTATCATCCATCACCCTTATGAGAGCTTTGATGTGGTGCTGCGCTTTCTGGAACAGGCGGCGCGTGATCCCGATGTGCTGACCATCCGCCAGACGCTTTATCGCACAACGATAGGATCGCCCATCGTCAAGGCCCTGATAGCAGCTGCTGAGGCTGGTAAGTCGGTGACCGCGCTGATTGAGCTGAAGGCCCGCTTTGATGAGGAAAATAACATCCAGCTGGCCCGCGTGCTGGAACGCGCCGGTGTGCAGGTAGCCTATGGTCTGGCACATCTGAAGATTCATGCTAAGCTGTCTTATGTGATCCGGCGTGAGGGCGGCAAGCTGGTCTCCTACACTCATTGCGGCACCGGCAATTACCATCCGCAGACAGCGAAAATCTATACCGATTTATCCTACTTCACCTGCGATCAGCAGATTTGCCGGGATGTCTGGCGGATTTTCAACTATCTGACCAGCCATGTTATGCCGACCAAGCTGGAAAAGCTGATCATCTCGCCCGAAGCATCGCATGAATGGCTGCTGGACAAGATAGAAAATGAAATCACCGCGGCCAAGGCAGGCCAGCCTGCTGGTATCTGGCTGAAATGCAATGCGCTGGTGGACCGGGAGGTGATTGACCGGCTCTATGCCGCCTCAGCAGCCGGGGTGCCGGTGCATATTATCTCGCGCGGGGTCTGTTGCTTGCGGCCCGGGGTAGCAGGTCTGTCCGAGACGATCACGGTGTCCTCTCTGGTCGGGCGGTTTCTGGAACATTCGCGTATTTATGTGTTTGCCAATGGTGGCAATTTTGGCAGCACCGATAATCTGGTTTATATGTCCTCAGCTGATTTGATGCCGCGCAATCTGCGCCGCCGGGTAGAAACCTTTATTCCGCTGGAAAACCCAACCGTGCGCGCCCAGGTCCTGCAACAGGTTTTGGGTGCCAGCCTCAAGGATACGCAGAATTGCTGGCATTTGCAGGCTGATGGATCCTATGAAAAAGCACCGCAAGGGCATTTTTCCGCGCATGATTATTTTATGCAAAATCCCAGCCTGTCCGGCCTTGGCAGTCTGGCAGCCGAGCTGGATTTGCCGGAGCAGGCGGTGTGATGAGCAGCGCGCCAGATACAGAGGCCCAAAAAGAGGGGCGGCTGGCCGGCGGGTCCCGGCTGGCGGTTATTGATATTGGCTCCAACTCCATTCGTCTGGTGGTGTATCGCCAGCATGGACGCTATCCGTTTCCGCTGTTCAATGAGCGGGTTTCCTGTCGGCTTGGCCTGGGGATGGACAAGCAAGAAAAGCTGCGTGAAGACCGTATTCAAGCCGGGCTGTCTGTGCTGCGGCGGTTTTCCCGTATCATTGATACCATCACCGTTGATGAGGTGAAGTTTATCGCCACCGCAGCTGTGCGGCGGGCGCGCAACGCGGCTGATTTTGTTGTGCCAGCTGAGCAGATTCTGGGTCATCCGGTGCAGGTTCTGTCCTCTGAGGAAGAGGCCAGGCTGGTCTCGCTGGGGCTGACCGCCAATATGCCCGGCATCAGCGGGCTGATCACCGATTTGGGCGGCGGCAGTATTGAGATGGTGCTGGTCAAAAAGGGCCAGCCGGTTCAGATGGCCAGCCTGAATATGGGCCATTTATCGCAATTATCAAAAGCCGAGATCAGCGACCAGTTTGCCCGCATTGATTGGCTCAAAGAGGCGGTAGGCCAGCCTCTCTACGGTATTGGCGGCAGTATCCGGGCGCTGGGGGCGGCCTTTGTCGCGCGCACCGATTATCCGCTCTTTCTGCTGCATGGGCTGACCATTGAGGTGCTCGCGCTAAGCAGCTTACTGGCTGACCTGACCGGCGCGCGAACTGACCTGTCCGGCGTGCCGATGGGCAGGCGTGATACGATTGGCAAGGCCGCGCTGATTATAGAGGCGCTGGTTGAGGCTACTTCGGTTTCCCGGCTGGTGATCTCCAGCACCTCCATTCGTGATGGGGTGGTGGCTGATCGTCTGGGTGATCAGGAGCGGGCAACCGACCCGCTGATTCTGGCCTGCCGGGAAATCGCCGCCGGGCAGGAACGTTTTATCGGGCTTGCGGATGCTCTGATTGACCTGTTACAGCCCATTATCCAGCATTTTGATGGCCGCCTGCATCGCCGCCTGATAGAGGCCGCCTGCCTGCTCTCGGATATGTGCTGGAATGAATATGCAGATTTGCGCGGCTTTCTTGCTGCTGAGAAGATTCTGGCCCTGCCGGTCAACAGCCTGTCGCATCGCGAACGGGCCTGGCTGGCTTCGGCAGTGCGCCACCGCTATGACGGGATAAAGCCGAACCGGCCAGCCGGGGATATTGCCGAGCAGCTGCTGCGCGAGCAGGATTTTCAAACCGCCCGGGCTGTTGGCACCGGCCTGCGCTTTGCGCTGATATTCTGTGCCGGCTCGCGCCATCTTCTGGAACAGGTATCGCTGCATATCGAAGGGGAGACGCTGATCTGCCGGATACCGGAAAAATCAACCAGCCTGATGGATGAGCATTCCCGGCGGCGGCTGGACACCTTGGCAGAGGCGTGCGATTTGACGGCTGAGGTTTCCTTCATCCCCTAGCGGGCCAGCAGCTGCCAGCCAGAGGACAGTTTTTTGAACGCCGGGGTTTGTTTAATTCAGGGCCAGCCAGTCCGGCTGCATCGCCAGCACCGCTTTATCGCCGCCGCAAATCTGGGCAGTCAGCATCTGCAGCTGCGGCAGATGCTGGTGCATATAAATATCTGCTGAGGCCAATTTTGCCTGCAGCCAGTCGGCATCACCCTCACCCGCGGCCAGCAATTCCACCGCCTTGCCAGCGGCGCGTGCCATTTGCCAGCCACCGCACAGCCAGCCCAGCAGCATCACCCAATGGCTGCCATTGGCGGCGGCGCGGCGCGGCTCATTGGCGCTGGCCTGCAGATAGTCGAGCGCTTGCTCGGCCTGCTGACAGGCTGCGTGCAGACAGGCCGCGGCCTGTTGCGGTTGCGGATGGCCGGATTGCTGGAGCTGGCGGGCATCTTCTTTGATCTCAGCCAGCAAGGCACGCACCGCTGCCCCGCCATCACGCAAGGTCTTGCGAAAGATTAAATCATTGGCCTGAATCGCGGTTGTGCCCTCATAGATAGGCAGGATTCGGGCATCCCGGTAAAGCTGGGCAATGCCTGTTTCCTCAATAAAGCCCATGCCGCCATGCACCTGCACCGCCTCAGAGGTCACCGCCAGAGAGCGCTCAGTCAGCCAGCCCTTGATCACTGGCACCAGCAGGGCGGCGCGCTGATCAGCAGCCTCCGCCTCCGGCCCGTCCAGATAATGGGCGCGGTCCATTTCGGCAGCAACCAGCAGCATCACCGCCCGCATCGCCTCTGTTTCGGCGCGCATCATGCCAACCTGGCGCAAGACATCGGGATGATGGATAATTGGCTGGCCAGCCCGGCCCTCCAGCGGTGTGCCCTGCACCCGGTCAAAGGCATAGGCCGCCGCCTTTTGCACCGCCATCTCAGAAATCGCCAGCCCCTGGGCCCCGACAGAAAAACGGGCATGGTTCATCATGCCGAACATAATTTCAAGGCCCTTATTTTCTTCTCCTACCAGCCAGCCAACAGCCCCCTCATAGGCCAGAACAGCGGTTGGAGACGCCTTGATCCCCAGCTTCTTTTCAATCGACAGGCAGCGCAGCTGGTTGCGCGCGCCAAGGCTGCCATCTTCATTGACCAGAAATTTCGGCACGATAAAGACTGAAATACCCTTGATCCCTGGCGGCGCATCGGGGGTTCTAGCCAGCACCAGATGGATAATATTCTCGGCCATATCATGCTCACCCCAGGTGATATAAATCTTCTGGCCGGTAATCAGATAATGATCGCCCTGTTTTTCTGCCCGTGTTTTCAGCGCGCCTAAATCGGTGCCGGCCTGCGGCTCGGTCAGATTCATGGTGCCGGTCCAGCGCCCCTCTGCCATGGGCGGGATATAGGTCTGTTTCTGCTGCGGGCTGGCTGATTTCTGCAGCGCATAAATCTGGCCTTGCGTCAACAGATGACACAGCCCGAAAGACATATTTGCCCCGTGCCACAGCTCATTCACCGCGGCTGTCACGGTAAAGGGCATTTGCTGGCCGCCCCAGGCCTCATCTGCTTCCATCGCTGGCCAGCCAGCTGCAGAAAAAGCCTGCCAGGCGGCGGCAAAACCGGGGCTGGTCTGAACATCGCCATTCTCCAGCCGCTGGGGCGGTTTTTGATCGCCCGTCTGATTCAGCGGCGAGAGGATATCACCAGCCAGCTTGCCTGCCTCTTCCAGCACCGCAGCAGCCAAATCAAGGCTGAAATCATCCCGCCCCAGCTGACGGGTCAAATCGTCAAAGCCCAGCAAATGCTGCCAGTTAAACAGAGTGTCTTTTAACGGAGTCTTATACATAGCCCTTTTGTCCGCCCGTCATGCCGGGGCTTATTTTACCGGCAAGCCCGTTTTATTTGCCCAATGCAGCGGGCCGCCGCGAAAGCCTGGAAATCCAGTGCCAAAAATCATGCCCGCATCTGCCATTTCGCCCGCATCAACCACCCCTTCTGCAACAGCTGCCCGGCATTCTGCGACCATCGGGGCCAGCATATCCTCAGCGATTGCCTGCATTTCCTCTGCTAAGGCTGCCTGTCTTGGCCGCACCGCCTGATTGCCGTCCCATTGATAAAAGCCGCTGCCAGTCTTGCGGCCTTTTTCGCCAGCGGCCAGCTTGGCCTGAAAGCTGGCTGCGGCAGCTTCTGGCATATTCAGCATCTGGCCTGCCTGATAGCACACATCCAGCCCCACCTGATCACACAGCTCAATCGGGCCCATCGGCATACCGAAATCAACGAGGGCGGTATCAATTTTATCGGCATCCGCCCCGGCGGCCACAGCTGCCACCGCCTTATACATATAGGGCAGCAAGGCCCGGTTGACCAAAAAGCCCGGTGCTGATTTACAGCGAACCGGCATTTTGCCCAGCTGGCCGACAAAGCACATGGCCCGGTTTATCAGGGCCTGATCCGACTGGCCAGACCAGATGATCTCAACCAGCGGCAGGACTGGGACCGGGTTGAAAAAATGGATCCCGATCAGCCGCTCCGGCTGTTTCAGCACAGCGGCAATATCCTCCAGCGGAATGGCTGAGGTATTGGTCGCCAGAATAGCGTCTGGCTTGGCCTGTTTTTCCAGCGCGGCAAAAACCTGTTGCTTGACCTCCAGCTTTTCGGCGACTGCCTCAATAATCAAATCTGCCTCGCCAGCCCCGTTGCCGTCCGGGTCCGCCTGCAAGCGTTGCAGGGCAGCTGCTGCCTTGTCGGCATCTTTCAGCCGCCTCTCAAACAGCTTTTGGGCCCGTTCCCTCGCCGCCTCTATCACTGCCTCATCCATATCACTTAGCGTGACAGACAGGCCCGCCATCGCCGCAACAGCGGCAATATCGCCGCCCATAACCCCGGCCCCGATAACATGGACAGAGGCAATGCCGCTCTCGCCGCGGCTGGTCTTGCGCACCGCATCGCGCAGCTGAAAGACGCGCCGCAACCCGTCTGAGGCATCTCCCAGCATCAGCTCAGCAAAGAGCCGGGCTTCAGCAGCGATCAGCGCTTCCGGTTGCGCCCGGCAGCTTTCCATATGGGTGATAATCGCCTGCCCGGCTGGCATATGATCAGCGCGCACCCGGCCGAGATATTTTTCCTCTGCTGCGCGGCAGGCAGCAGCCACATCTCCAGCCGGCTGTTGTGGGCGGGCCGGTTTCTGGCCAGCACAGCTGAGCATCCAGCTGGCCATTTGGCCGCGCAGGCTCTCGGCATCCTGGACAGGCTGGTCAGCCAGCCCGCTGGCAATCGCGGCGGCGGCTGGAACGGGTCTGCCAGACAGCATCATATCCAGCGCGGCCGCCGCGCCGATGCGGGCGGTGCTGCGCCCGGAGCCGCCATAGCCCGGCAACAGACCGAGTGTAATCTCTGGAAAGCCTAGCGCGGTTTTCCGATTTTCAGTGACAAACAGCTGGTCAAAACATAAAGCCAGCTCCAGCCCGCCGCCGACCGCCAGCCCGTCTATACCAACAGCTGTCGGACAGTCGATCGCCTCAATGCGGGCCAGCAGGCCGGTAACATGGCTGATCAACCCGGTAATATCTCTATGGGTTTGCAATTCGGCGAATTCATTAATATCTGCACCATAGACAAAGCCGCCCGCTTTGCCTGACAAAAGACCCAGCCCGGCCAGTCCCGTCTCAGCCTCAATCCGGTCCAGCTGGGCGGCCAGCCCGGCCACCGTCTGGCGGTTCAGGATATTGGCAGATTTGCCGACCATGTCAAAAATCAGCCAGCCAATATTCTCTGCATCACGCTCAAAATGCCAATCAGCCTCGGTGCTCATAAGCGGTTCCCTTTCTTTCTGGCGCAAACGCGCTGGACAGAGGCTAGCATAATCAGGACTGCCCGGCAGGTCTATGGCGATCTGTGCCCGGCCTGCAAAATTTGCACTCTGGCCGGACAGGCGGTTGCCAAAGGGGGCAGGCGGCGGTGCGGGTGAGCGTGTTTTTCTGCTCTCCGGGCCTTGCTGTCTGGCTGGCTAAGGGTGTATGGAAGGAGCGAAAGTCTGCGGCCCGATTTTCTGTTTATTGCCGCTTTACCGTTCTGACAGGATTCCCCATGGCTGACCCGATTATCCGCATCAGCGGGCTGAACAAGATCTATGAAGGCGGGATGCAAGCCCTGTTTGATGTCTCGCTGGATGTTGAGGCGGGTGAGATTCTGGCCTTGCTGGGGCCGAACGGGGCGGGCAAGACCAGCCTTATTTCAGCTATTTGCGGGCTAACCCGGCCCAGCAGCGGCACCATTCTGGTCAGCGGTTTTGATGTGGTCAAGGATTTCCGCGCCACCCGCCAGATGATCGGGCTGGTGCCGCAGGAAATCACGCTGGAGCCGTTCGAGACTGTTTTCAATACGGTTTCCTTTACCCGCGGCCTGTTCGGCAAAAAGGCTGACCCGGCCTGGATTGAAACTGTGCTCGACTCGCTGTCCCTGCTGGATAAGAAAGACAGTAAGGTGATGACACTGTCCGGCGGCATGAAGCGGCGCGTGCTGATTGCCAAGGCGCTCAGCCATGCGCCGAAAATCCTGTTTCTGGATGAGCCGACTGCCGGGGTGGATGTGGAATTGCGTCAGGATATGTGGGCGCTGGTAGAGACGCTACGCCAGCGCGGCACAACCATTATCCTGACCACCCACTATATTGAGGAAGCTGAGGCCATCGCTGATCGGATAGGGATTATCAATCGCGGTCGGCTCCTGCTGGTAGAGGAAAAAGACGGGCTGCTGCGCCGCATGGGATCAAAACAGCTGCATATCGAATTGCAAGCACCGATCAGCAGAATCCCGGACGCGCTGGCAAACTATGATCTGGCTCTGAGCCGAGAGGGGATGGGGCTTGTCTATTCCTATGATGTGATGGCTGAGCGCACCGGCATTGTTTCGCTGCTGGGCGATCTGGGCAAGGCCGGTCTGGTGTTGCGCGACCTGCGCACAGAGCAAAGCTCGCTGGAGGATATTTTCGTC
>JADHLK010000048.1 GCA_016780695.1 Alphaproteobacteria bacterium
TTTCGTTGTTCTGGCCGGGTGCTGGCCAGAGGATAGAGGGCCCGCGTCCAAATTATAAGCGGATAGAGTATAAGCGGACAAACGACTGGCGGATAAAGTATCAGGGTAGGAAGAAAATGAAGCGTCTTGGTATCAGCATTGTGTTTGTTGCCGTTCTGGGATTGGCCGGGCTGGCCTTCCTGTCCAGCTGGAAGATTCCGGCCCCGGCCCATATGATTACCAAAGAGCTGGCAAATGAGAAATTCCAACAATAATTTTGTGCCGGTCCGAATTTTCCGGGCAGGGATAGTCGCAATGCTGCTGATTGCTGGGCCTGCCCTGGCCCAGCAGACCCAGAGCAGTACGGACCGGGATGCGATAATCTATGACAGCAACAAGCTGGCTGATCCGGCAGCTGAAAATACCGCTGCCGGAGATACCAGCCTGGCGGAGAGCCAGCCGCTGGAGCTGATCAAGCTGCTGGATGACACGCAGCAGGAAACAGACCCGTCCCGGCAACAAGCTGCTACCGGCTCTGGCACGCCGCAAGCTGGGCTACCGCCGACAGCCAGCCAGCCGGCCCTGGCTGAAACGCAGGCCGTTCCTCTTACCCAGCCTTCGGCCAGTCAACCTTCGGCAAACCAGCCAGCCCCCCTACAACCAGCCGTCAACCCGGCCAGCCGCGCCCCGCGTATCGGGCGGCGGCCCCTATCTGGTATCGGGCTGGTGTCGCTGGGGCTGCCGGATGCGCGCAGCATGGCGGATCCGATCTCCAGCCTTGTTTGGCGCGGCTCAGAGGCCGGGAGGATAATACAGCTCTATCAGCTGGCCCCGCATGATGGCCCGTCAGACAGTATAAATGCGCTGGTGCGCGGTCTTTTGCTGCGCCAGGCGGTGCCCCCTGCCGGAGCTGCTGAGGCCAGCCTTGAGCTGATTTCAGCCAGGCTAGACTGGTTAGCTGCTGCCGGGGAATCGACGGCTCTGGCGGATTTGATCCGCAAATTACCAGAAGCGGAGGCTTGGCTGGACTGGCAGCGCTGGCTGGTCAGCTATGAGCTGCTGTTGCGACAGGATAATCAGGCCTGCGACATGGTCAGCCGTCAGATTCAATCCACTATGGAAGAATATTGGCACAAGGCCCAAATCCTGTGTCATCTGCTGGCAGGCAATGACGGGGCGGCTGGTTTTGCTGCGGATGTACTGCGTGCCAGCGGAACTGAGGATATGGTGTTTTTCCACTTGACAGATCAGCTGCTGGGCCGCCCGGCCAGGCTGCCTGATCGGGCGGATATTTCTGGCCCTTTGCATCTGGCCCTGACCGAAGCTGCCCATTTTCCGGCCAGCCGCCAGCAGCTGGCCAGCCTGCCGAATTCCTATTCTGAGGCGCGCGCGGCCCTGACCTGGCTGGATCGCGATGCCAGTTTGGATCAGGCGGCCCACCGCATCCGTTCCGGCCAGATGTCTACCAATGAGGCAGCCGGTCTGCTGCGCAGCCTTTATGACCCCTCGGTTAGCATTGTGATGGCGATTAGCCAGCTGGAAGCGGCCGCAGAGGATGCTGTGGATGGCGCGAGTGCCGGGGTTCTGGCACAGCTGGCTGGCAGCTTGCTGGAAGGAACGGCCAATGCCGAGTTTGATCTGTTTGTGCAGACGGTTTTTGCTGCCCAGATGCAGGCTGGCAGTGTCGTGCCCTGGTTGCCGGTCTATGGCTGGCTGGTGGATCAACGCCTCGCGGCTGAGGGGGTGCCGGAGCTGGATGAGCCGGCCCGCGATCTCTATGCGATGATAAAGGTTCTGGTCGCGGAAGAGGAGCCGCTGATGGCGCAGCTGGAGGTGGCCGGGAGTCAGGCAGATTACAGCCAGACGCTGCTGGCCCAGCCGGAAGGGGCGGTCTGGCCGATGGCGGCACTGGACGGGCTGGAGGGCTGGCATCTGGCCCCGCTTCTCTCAGCCCTCGGCCTGCAACGCCCGGCAATTGACTGGTTTGACACGGCTGCTGGCCGGAACAGCAAGGGGCAGGCAGAACAGCCTGTCCCGGCCCCGAAAATGCTGGCGGTGAAGCAGGTGGCTGAGAGCGGCCGTGTGGGCGAGACCGCCTTGCTGGTCGCCTGGTTGCTGGCGGATCAGGATCTGGCCACCATTGACAGCCGCCAGCTGGCAGAATTGATGCAGCTGCTGCGCGCGGCCGGGCTGGAAAATACCGCCCGCAATCTGGGCCGCGAAGCCCTGCAGGAAAAATTGCTGGCGCTTTTCTGGGAAGGAGCTCAAACTATCTGAGCAGCCCTCGCAGCCCTTAGGAGTGAGGAAGCGAATGACCAGATCGCCGCCACACAGACAAAAACAAGATCGGCCAAAAGCTCGGCCAAAAGATCCGCTGATCGGGCAATTTATTCTGGCACTGGCTGCTGAAACCGGCGCGGCCAACAATACCTGTTCAGCCTACCGGCGCGATCTGGAACTGGCTGACCGGCAGGTGCAACAGCGGGGCTGTTCTGTGTCTGCGGCCGGGCCGGATGATTTGCGCGCCTGTTTCAAAGACTGGTCTGGCAAGGGCCTGTCTGCGCGCACACTGGCGCGCCGGTTGAGCGCCTTGCGCCATTTCATGGGCTGGCTGGTAGCAGATGGCTATCGCTCGGATAATCCGGCCAGCCTGCTGGATGCGCCCAAATTGCCCCAGCCGCTGCCTAAAAGCCTGTCGGAAACCGAAATGCAGCAGCTGCTGGAAGCCTGTGACAAATTGCCGGAGCCTGAAAATATCCGGATACGGGCGGCGGTGGAAATCCTCTATTCTGCCGGGCTCAGAATATCAGAATTGCTGCAGCTGGAGGTTACCACAATGCACGCGATGACAGACTCCCTGCTGATTTCCGGCAAGGGCGGGGTAGAGCGCATGGTGGTGCTGGGGGCTCCGGCGATTAAGGCTGCCCGCGATTGGCTGGCGATAAGAGAGGCAGCTGGCCCGGACGGTAACAGCTCCCAATTTCTGGCCGATCCATCCGGCCCGCTCAGCAGGCAGGTTCTGTCCACCCGGCTGAAACAGCTTGCCCGGCTGGCCGGGCTGGCTGAACAGCGGGTCAGCGCGCATGTGCTGCGGCACAGTTTTGCCACCCATATGCTCAATCGCGGGGCGGATTTGCGCGCCTTGCAGATGTTGCTGGGCCACGCCGATATTGCCACCACCCAGATTTATACAAAAACCCGTCAGGACAGGCTGTCCGGGCTGGTCGCCAGCGCGCACCCGCTTGCCAGAGACAGCCAAGACGGGTAGAACGAGAAGGGGAGCGAGCATGCAAGCTAACAGGGAAGAATTATGCGTCATTTTCTGGATTTCGAAAAACCGATAGCCGCGCTGGAAGGCAAGATAGAGGAGCTGCGGCATCTCAATTCTGATTCCGGCATGAATATCGCTGAGGAAATCGGCAAGCTGCAAACCCGCATCGACAGAGAGCTGACAACCACCTATCAGAAGCTGGGGCCTTGGGAAAAAGTGCAGGTGGCCCGCCATCCGGATCGCCCGAAACTGGCCGGTATTCTGCCGCTATTATTTGATGAATTCACCCCGCTGGCAGGGGATCGCAACTATTCCGAGGATCATGCGGTGATCGGCGGTGTGGCCCGTTTCCGCGGCCGCCCGGTGGTGGTAATGGGAACCGAAAAAGGCACCACAACCGAAGAACGGGTCAAGCGCAATTTCGGCATGGCGCGGCCGGAAGGCTATCGCAAGGCTATCCGGCTGATGCAGCTGGCTGGCCAGTTTGGCCTGCCGGTTTTGAGCTTTGTCGATACGGCCGGGGCCTATCCAGGCCGCGGGGCCGAAGAGCGCGGCCAGGCTGAGGCTATCGCGCGCGCCATCCAGGCCTGTCTTGATTTGCCGGTGCCTTTATGCGCGGCAATCACAGGCGAGGGCGGCTCTGGCGGGGCTATCGCACTGGCCACCGGAAACCGGGTGGTGATGTATGAGCACGCGGTCTATTCGGTGATCTCGCCTGAAGGCTGTGCCTCTATCCTCTGGCGCAGTGCCGAGCACGCGAAAACGGCTGCCGAGGCTTTGCGGCTCACCGCCCAGGATATGGAAAATCTGGGCGTTATTGATGCGATTGTGCCAGAGCCGGTGGGCGGGGCGCACCGCGACCCCGAAGCTGCTATCCGCGCGCTGGGGGATGAGCTGGCCCGCCAGCTGGCGCAGCTGGATGGGCTGGATGCAGCGGCACTGAAAGCAGACCGGGAAGCAAAATATATCGCAATGGGTAGCCGCGCGCTGTCCTAGCTGGCTGCCAGCAACGCATCCAGATGGCCGGCCCTCTCCAGAGCCATCAAATCCGTGCAGCCACCAATATGCTCGCCATTGATAAAGATTTGCGGCACGGTGCGCAGCCCGCCTGCCCGCGCGCTCATCTGCGCCCGCTGCTCACTGTCTGCTGTCACATCAATTTCCTCAAAGCGGGCCTGCTTTGAATCCAGCAAGCGTTTTGCGGTTATGCAATAGGGGCAGATGCGCGTTGTATAGATTTCAATTTTTGCCATTTTACAGACCCGATTGCAGAAACGTTACCCGAACCCGCTAATTGTTAATCTGCCGGAGCGTGATCTGTCCAGCCCTGTTTTTCAGCCGACCCGCGCAAAAACCAGCGCATCAACCTGTCCGGCCCCGGCTTTTTTCAGAATGCGCGCCGCCTCATGCAAGGTTGCCCCGGTGGTCATTACATCATCAATCAGCAAGACAGGCTGGCCAGCGACAAGCGGTCTGGACAGGGCAAAGGCATTCTTCACATTGCACTGGCGGGCGGCTTGCCCCAGCCCGCCCATCTGGCGCGTGGCCCGCAAACGGCGCAACAGGCCAGGGGCAGGCCGCACCCCTTGCCCGGCCGGGCTGGCACAGAGCAGCCGGGCCAGCTCAGCTGACTGGTTATAACGCCGCTTGAAATACCGGGTGCGATGCAGCGGAATCGGCAGAACCAGCATCCCCGGTTCAGCCAGCCGGGCAAAGGATGCTGCCAGCAGCTGGGCAATAACCGGCCCCAAATCCAGCCTGTCACCATGTTTGAAAGCCAAAATCAACCGCCGCGAGGCATCATTATAGAGATAACCCGCCCTGATCCGGCCCAGCGGTGGCGGATTGAGATGACAGGCTAGGCACAGATTATCGGGCAGCTGATGCGGCAGGCCGCGCCCGCAGCAATGGCAAAGCGGCTCTGCAATCGCCTGCAACCCTGACCAGCAGCGCCCGCACAAACCTGCCCCGGCGAGGGGTGCCCGGCAATCCGGGCACAGCCGCGGCAAGAGCGTATCTGCCAAAATCTGGCCCATATTTCGACCCATATTTTGGCCCATATTTCGCCCTGCCAGACGGGCGATCAGCTGCTTTGCAGGGGATTTTTCAAACCCGATCATACGGTGCTGCCGCCTTCCTTAAAAAAGGGCTCTACCAAAAAAGACTATTTCGCCCTATCTTAGCCCGACAAGTCCTAACAACTGCTTAACAAGCCGGATTTTTTATGCAGAAAACCGCTCCGCCCTTGTTTGACTTTGCCGCGCTGGTGCGTCAGCGCGACCGGGCTGCCCGGCAATTTGCTCAGCATGATTTTCTGGCTGAGGCGGCCGCCGAGCGGCTGGCGGACCGGCTGGCAGATGTGCGCCGCCAGTTTGCGGACGGGCTGGTTCTGGGAGCCGGTGATGGTCGGCTGGCCCGCCATCTGGCAGCAACTGGCAAGACCGGAACCCTGACCCAGGCAGAGGCCAGCCTGGATTTTCTGGCCGGGCTGGATGCGCCGAAATGGCTGTTGCAATCAGAGATTCCGGACCTGGCCCCGGCCAGCCTGGATTTGATTGCCTCATCCTTGTGGCTGCATTGGGTGAGCGATTTGCCCGGCCTGCTGGCTTGCCTGTCCCGCGCCTTGCGGCCTGACGGGCTGTTGGTGGCAAATTTCTGGGGCGGGCGCAGCTTGACCGAATTACGCGCTTGTCTGGCCGAGGCTGAGACAGAACAGCAGGGCGGGGTCTGGCCACGCATTGCCCCGATGGCTGATATCCGTGATCTGGGCGGGTTGCTGCAGCGCGCCGGGTTTGCCCTGCCGGTTGCAGATGCAGATTTGATAAGTGTGCGCTGGCCGTCGCTCTTTGCGATGATGCGTGATTTGCGCGGCATGGCCGAGACCAGCGCTCTGGCCAATCGGCCGCGCCATTTCACCCGCCGGTCTGTATTTTTGCGCGCCGCAGAGATTTACCAACAGCGTTTTGCCAGCCCGGACGGGCAGATAACAGCCAGTTTTGAGCTGATCACCCTGACCGGCTGGAAGCCGCATCCCAGCCAGCAAAAACTGCTAAAGCCGGGGAGCGCGACACAGCGGCTGGCAGATCTACTGGCCAGAGAGAACTAGCCGCGCGGGCTAGAGCAAATCCTGCAAGGCGGCTATCAAGGGCCGGTTGGCGGGCGGCATGGCATAATCGCTGAGGCGCGGGGCCCGCACCCAGGCCAGCTCACCTCCCTCTTTTGCCTGTGCGCTATTTTGCCAGCGCCGACAGACAAACAGCAGCAGAATCAGGTGAAAATCCGGATAATCATGTGAAGCAAATGATAGGGGGGCCAGACAGGATTGCCAGGTATCAAGACCCAGCTCCTCTTGCAATTCCCGGATGAGACAGGCCTCCGGGCTTTCCCCGGCTTCCAGCTTGCCGCCCGGAAACTCCCATAAGCCTGCCAGCGGCTTGCCAGCTGGCCGGCGCGCCAGCAACACCCGCCCGTCCGGGTCAATCAGCGCACCAGCCGCAACAATCTGGACAGGCTTGCCGGACATCTAGCTGCGATAATCGGCATTTATGGAGATATAGCCATGCGTCAGATCACAGCTCCAGATACGCGCCGCGCCTGCACCAAGGCCCAGATCAACCGCGATATGAATAGAAGTTCCCTTCATATGGGCTGCGATAGGGGCTTCATCATAATCGGCCACCCGCTGGCCCTCGGCAGCTATCACAATGCCCCCGATTGAAATTTTCAGCCGATCCCGGTCTGCCGGCTCGCCTGCCTTGCCGACCGCCATCACGATGCGCCCCCAATTTGCATCCTCGCCAGCTATGGCTGTTTTGACCAGCGGCGAATTGCCGATCGCCAGCCCGATTTTATAGGCACTCGCCTCACTGGTCGCACCGGTTATATCAATGGTGATGAATTTGCTGGCCCCTTCCCCGTCGCGCACGATCTGACAGGCCAAATCCTGCATCACCTCCAGCAGGGCCGCCTGAAAACCAGCCAGCGCCGGGTCGTCTGGCGAGGTGATCGGCGGATGCCCGGCCTGTCTGGTTGCTCCCAGCAGAACCATGTCCGAGGTGGAGGTATCGCTATCCACCGTTATCGCGTTAAAGCTCTGGCGGGTGGCGGCTGTCAGGCAGGCTTGCAGAACCGGCTGGTCGAGCACCGCATCAGTCGCAATAAAGCCCAGCATGGTTGCCATGTCCGGGGCAATCATGCCTGAACCTTTCGCAATGCCTGAGATGGTAACCGGCTGGCCGGCTATCTGGCAGCTGGCACTGGCCCCCTTGGCGAAAGTGTCTGTTGTGCGGATGGCATTGGCCGCCGCCTGCCAGCTGGCCTGGCCGAGAGTGTTCTTTAGCTGGCCAAAACAGGCGGCCAGCCCGGCCGCATCCAGCGGCTCGCCGATAACGCCGGTAGAGGCGGTGAGGATGTCGGCCGCTGCCATCCCCAGCTGATCAGCCAGCCGGGCGGTGGTATGCTGCACAGTTGCAATACCCTGCTGGCCGGTAAAGGCATTGGCATTGCCAGCATTGACCAGCACTGCCCGCCCATGCCCTTTTGCCAGCTGGGCACGCGTCCAGTCCACTGGCGCAGCAGCGGTAGCCGACCGGGTAAAGACCCCGGCCATCTGGCTGGCTTCAGCAAACCGCATCAGCATCAGATCATCGCGCCCCTTATAGCTGGTTCCAGAGGCCGCTACCGCCAGCTCCACGCCTTTGATGGCGGGTAGATCAGGAAAGCGGGCCGGTGCCAAAGGCGAGACAGGCAGAGGGCTGGCCATGATCAGGATCCCTTTCTTGTTAAGCTGGTTTGCCAGTCATCCGGCTGGCTGGGTGCAAGGACTAATTCGCCCCACCCTTTGCATCATTCCCGGTTTGGGCGGCCTCTATCTCGGCCCGCACCTCTTCAAAGCTGCGAGTGGAAATCTCCGCCCCGACCCGCAGCTGTTCTAGCACCCGCACCAGCGCTTGGCGTTGCAGCGTCTGGCGCAGCTGCCCGGCCATCTCCGCCAGCGGCATAGGCTCAGCAGTGCGCCGATCTTTCAGCTCGATAATGTGCCAGCCAAATTGTGTCTGCACCGGCTCTTTTGTATAGGCCCCGACTTCCAGCGCGAAGGCAGCATTCTCAAAGCCTGGCACCATCGCCCCGCGCTTAAAATAACCCAGATCACCGCCATTCGGGCCGCTTGGGCCAGTTGATTTTTCCTTGGCCAGGCTGGCAAATTCCGCCCCGCCATCCAAAGCGGTGATAATGTCTTTTGCCGTCTGCTCATCTTCCACCAGAATATGGGCAGCGTTGACCTCTTCGCGCGATCCGGCATCTGCAACATAGGCATCATAGGCCTTGCCAATCGCTGCCTCATCCACCTGCTCGGACAGGGCCTGGCCCAGCCAGATTTCAGCCACCAGCTTGTCAATGGTCAGCCTGACCGCCACCGCCACTTCCGGGCGCTGGTCAATCGCCGCCTCGCGGCCGGCAGTCGCAGCCAGTCTGGTATCGATCAGCTCATCAATCAGCTGGCCATAGAGCTGGGCAAAGGGAATCTGCTGATATTGGGCAGGCAGCTGCTCGGCCAGCCGCACCAGCTCGCGCAGATACAAGGTCTCGCCATTCAGGCTGGCAACCGGAATTTCCGGCATATTATCAGCTTGCTGGGCGGCTTGCTGGGCAGCCAGCTGGCCGGGCCAGAAAGCGGCCAGCCCGGTGCTTAGCCCCAGGGCCGTTGCGAAGATCAGGCTGATCGGCCCGGCCCGTCCTGCCCTGAAATGAAACCGAAAACCTCTGCGCAATGTAAAATTTGTCATTTGTCTGCCTTTGCCTGTCTTGCCTTTATTAGGCGCGTTTACGGCCCCGTTACTAGCCTGTTACCAGAAGGCATGGGCTTATCACACCTGACCGCCTTGCTGCAAGCAGGCTTGTCCGTTCAGATCAGCTGCCTGATCAGCTGGCTGATCAGATGGCCGGCCATTTGCCGGGTGGGTTGCCATTCTGCCTGACGGGCTGTCTGATTGACAAAGCGGGTCTGACTGCCTATCTGCAATGGGGGATAATCAGCCGCGGCCGCTTTCGCTGTGGCCATCAAGAAAGGTTTTGGGGCAGATGCTGGGGTCAATTGCAAAGAGCCTGTTCGGAGATGCCAATGATCGGGGGGTTAAAAAACTCAGCCCGCTGGTCACTGCGATTAACGACCTTGAAGCGGGTCTGACCGACAAGACAGATGCTGAGCTGAAAGAAGAATCAGAAAAGCTGCGCGCTGAGGCCCGTGATGGGGCGGATCTGGATAAATTGTTGGTGCCAGCCTTTGCATTGGTGCGGGAGGCAGCCCGCCGGACGCTGGGCCAGCGCCATTTTGATGTCCAGATGATGGGCGGTATTATCCTGCATCGCGGGCAGATTTCAGAAATGAAAACCGGCGAGGGCAAAACGCTAGTCGCCACCCTGCCAGTCTATCTGAATGCGCTGACCGGCCAGGGCGTGCATGTGGTGACAGTCAATGATTATCTGGCCAGCCGTGATGCTGGCTGGATGGGCCAGATTTATGAATTTCTGGGGCTGAGTGTGGGCTGTATTACAGCCAATATGGATGATGCCAGCCGCCGCGCT
>JADHLK010000049.1 GCA_016780695.1 Alphaproteobacteria bacterium
CATGGGCAGCGCATCCATATCCGCGCGTAACCCGATGGCTCGCTGGCTGTCCCCGCTGCCGCGCAGCACACCGACCAGCCCGGTCTTGCCCAGCCCGCGATGCACCTCCAGCCCGAATTCAGCCAGCCGCGCGGCGACAAAATCAGCCGTCCATTCCTCTTCATAGCAGAGTTCTGGATGCGCGTGCAGCTGGTGCCGCCAGCCAGTCATTTCGGCGTGCTTTTCAGCAAGTCTGTTGATTACCGGCATGATTCTCTTTCTCTCAAAAGTTGTTGCCGTAATAAGAGTGGTATGATCAACACAAAAGGTCAAGTTACATTGGTCGGGCCAGAGCAGGCCCGATAACCGGAAACAGGCCGGAACCAGCTCGCCCGCCTGTCTGCTTGCCACGGCCTGCCATAATATGCAATGTCGAGACTGGATAAGCCCCTGTCGGGACAGGGATACAGTTTTTTTTCATCATTTGACAGACCTGACAGGACAGATTTGCTGGCAAATCTGCTATAACAGTTATTAAAGATCACCCAGCACAGGACACAGCACAGGGCAGCAGCGATGGCATCCTCAGAACTTGACCGCGGCATAAAGGGCCTGGCGGGACGGGCAAAACGCTATTCCGTCTTTGCATTGGCGCGCAATGCCAGCCGCTATCATCAGGGCTGGCAGCAGGCCTGGCGGCACGCAGAACCAAAAAAATCCTATGATGTCATTATCATTGGCGGCGGCGGGCATGGGCTGGCCACCGCCTATTATCTGGCCTCTGTGCATGGGATCACCAATGTTGCGGTCATTGAAAAGGGCTGGCTGGGCGGCGGCAATACCGGGCGCAATACGACAATTATCCGATCCAATTATCTGTGGGACGAATCAGCGGCTATCTATGAACACGCGATGCAGCTCTGGGAAGGGCTGGCGCAGGATTTGAATTTCAACATTATGTTCAGCCAGCGCGGCGTTCTGACCATTGCCCATTCCGAACATGAGCTGAAAGAAATGTCGCGCCGCGTCCATGCCATCCGGCTGAACGGCATTGATTCCGATATTCTGGGCCCGGATGAGATCAAGAAATTTGTGCCGATTATCAATATTGATCAGACGATTCGCTATCCGGTGATGGGCGGTTTTCTGCAAAAAAGGGGCGGCACAGCCCGCCATGATGCGGTTGCCTGGGGCTATGCGCGGGCGGCAGATGATCTGGGCGTGGATATTATCCAGAATTGTGAGGTTACCGGCCTGCGGCGGCGCGGGCGCCAGATTGTCGGTGTGGAAACCAGCAAGGGCTTTATCGGGGCAAAAAAGGTGGGCTGCGTGACAGCTGGCCATTCCTCGGTGCTGGCGGATATGGCCGGGCTGCGCCTGCCGATTGCCAGCCGCCCATTGCAGGCGTTGGTTTCCGAGCCAATCAAACCGATCCTGGACACGGTCATCATGTCCAATGCGGTGCATATGTATATCAGCCAGTCTGACAAGGGTGAGATGGTATTGGGGGCCGGGGTCGATAAATATAATTCCTATGCCCAGCGCGGCTCTTGGCCGGTTCCAGAACATATGCTGGCCGCCGCGGTTGAGCTGTTCCCGGTGCTCTCGCGCTTGCGGATGCTGCGCCATTGGGGCGGCATTGTGGATACCTGCCCGGATGCCTCGCCGATCCTCTCAAAAACAGATATTGAGGGGCTTTACTTTAATTGCGGCTGGGGCACGGGCGGCTTCAAGGCAACCCCCGGCTCCGGCCATGTCTTTGCCGATTTAATTGCCCATGATGCGCCCAACCGGATAGCGGCTCCTTATGCGCTGAAACGCTTTGAAACCGGCTTTTTGATTGATGAACATGGCGCGGCTGGCGTGGCCCATTAAGAGGTTGGGCCTTGACCGGAATGCTGTGTGAATAAAAGGACACCGAGAAAATGCTGTTGATTGACTGCCCCTATTGCGGCCCCCGAGATGAGGCGGAATTTGCCTGTGGCGGAGAGGCTCATATTGCCCGGCCGCTGGCTGAAAACCCGATCAGCGATGCTGAGTTCGGCAGCTATCTGTTCCTGCGACATAATCCGAAAGGGCTGTTCACCGAACGCTGGGTGCACAGCGCCGGTTGCCGGCGCTGGTTCAATATGGTGCGCGATACGCTGAGCCATGAGATCGTGGAAATCTATCCGATGGGCAGCCTGCCCAAAAGCCGCCGCGGCAAACAGGCTTACGCCGATAATTGGCGGCGCGGCACGCCAGCAGAAGCGGCCAGCAAACCGCAAGCAAAGCGGGGGCGGTGATGACAAAAAAGCTGACCATGCGCCTTGATCCGAGCCTGGCCCCGGCCGCCCGCATTAACCGGGATCAGACTGTCCGGTTCCGCTTTGATGGCCGCGATTATAGAGGGTTTGCCGGTGATACGCTGGCCTCAGCCTTGCTGGCCAACGGGGTGCATCTGACCGGCCGCTCTTTTAAATATCATCGCCCGCGCGGCATTATGGCCGCTGGTGTGGAAGACCCCAGCGCGCTGGTCCGGGTTGGTGAGGGGGCACGGGTGGAGCCGAATTTGCGGGCCAGCCAGCTGGCCTTGTATGACGGGCTGACAGCCGAATCGCAAAACCGCTTCCCGTCACTGAAATTTGATCTGGGCGCGGTGAACAGCTTGCTGGGCCGCTTTTTCCCGGCCGGTTTCTATTACAAGACTTTTATGTGGCCAGCCAGTTTCTGGATGCTGTATGAGCATTTCATCCGCCATGCGGCCGGGCTGGGCCGGGTCGCCGATACACATGCAGACCCGGACCGGTATGAGCATTGCAACGCCCATTGCGATATTCTGGTAGTTGGGGGCGGGCCTGCCGGTCTGCAGGCGGCTCTGGAAGCGGCAAAAACCGGCGCGCGTGTTATTCTGGCCGATGAGCAGGAAGAGCTGGGCGGCTGGCTTTTGAGCGCCCCGGAAGTCAGCATAGAGGGCAAACCAGCTGCTGAGTGGGTGGCAACCATGCTGGCTGAGCTGGCTGACTATCCAGAGGTAACAATTCTGCCGCGCAGCACCGTGTTCGGCTTTATGGATCATAATTATCTGACCCTTGCCGAGCGGGTGTCTGACCATCTTGGCAACCGGCCGGGCTGGATGGTGCGCCAGCGCCTGTGGAAGCTGCGGGCCGGACAGGTGATTCTGGCGACCGGCGCACATGAGCGGCCGCTGGTTTTCGGCAATAATGATTTGCCGGGTGTGATGCTGTCCTCGGCGGTGCGCAGCTATCTGAACCGCTATGGGGTGCTGGCAGGCAGGCGGGCGGTGATTGTCACCAACAATGATGATGCGCTGCTCACCGCGCTGGCATTGCATGAGGCAGGCTGTTTCGTGCGCGCTGTGGCAGATTTGCGGCCCGCCGCCTCAGGGGCGCTGGTGCGGGCGGTGCGGGCTGCCGGTATCCCCTATCTGCCCGGCCATGGCGTTACAGCTGCAAAAGGCAGGCTGCATATCGCCCAGGCTGAGCTGGCCCAGCTGGATGATGCGGGCGAGATGGTGCCGGGTAGCCAGCAGCTGGTGGATTGTGATTTGCTGGCCATCTCCGGTGGCTGGACCCCGGCAGTGCATCTGCATTCGCAAGTCGGCGGCAAGCTCAGCTGGGATCAGCGCAGCAGCTGCTTCAAGCCTGCCAAGACCTCGGCAAAAGCGATCTCCATTGGCGCAGCAAATGGCCAGTTTGACCTGGCACGCGGGCTGAAAGAAGCGGGGCTGGCCGCGCAGCGGGCCGCAGAACAGCTGGGCTTTGATGCCCCAACCCTTTCAAAGCCAGAAGTCAGCCAGCCAGCCCAAAGCTGGCAGGTGCATGCTGTCTGGCAGATGGATGACGGACTGCCAGATGGGCAGGGGCCAAAGGCTTTTGTCGATTTTCAGAATGATGTCACGGCAGAGGATATCCGGCTGGCCGCCCGTGAAGGCTATCAGTCGGTCGAGCATGTCAAGCGCTATACCACCACCGGCATGGCGACTGATCAGGGCAAGACCAGCAATATCAACACGCTGGGGATTCTGTCAGACTATATGGGCCGCGAGCTGGCCAGTATCGGCACAACCACTTTCCGCCTGCCCTACAGCCCGACCAGCATCGGCATGATCGCCGGGCGCGATATAAAGGGGCTGTTTGATCCGATACGCTCTACCCGCATGGATGACTGGCACAAAAAGGCCGGGGCGAAATTCGAACATGTCGGCCAATGGATGCGCGCCTGGTATTATCCAAAACCGGGCGAGAGCATGGAACAGGCAGTCAACCGGGAAGTTCTGGCCGCCCGCGAGTCTGCCGGGCTGCTGGATGCCTCAACGCTGGGCAAGATAGAGGTGCGCGGGCCGGATGCGGCAGAGTTTCTGGATCGTGTCTATACCAATAAATTTTCTAATCTGGCGATTGGCCGCTGCCGCTATGGGCTGATGCTGAAAGAGGATGGGATGGTCATGGATGACGGCGTAACAACCCGTCTGGCTGAGGATCATTTCCACATGACCACAACCACTGGCGGGGCGGCGCGGGTGCTGGACTGGCTGGAGGAATTTTCCCAGACCGAATGGCCGGAGCTGAAAGTCTGGTTCACCTCGGTTACCGAACAATGGGCGGTTGCCACCCTGTCCGGCCCAAAGGCACGCGAAATTCTGGCAGCCGCCGGATCCGATATGGACCTGTCTGATGAGGCGCTGCCCTTTATGGCGATGCAAGAGGGGTTTGTCAGCGGCCTGCCTGCCCGGCTGTTTCGCATTTCCTTTACCGGCGAGCTGTCCTACGAGATCAATGTGCCGGCCCGCTATGGGCTGGCCCTCTGGACGCGTCTGATCGAGGCTGGCAAGGCGTTTGGCATCACCCCCTATGGCACTGAGGCGATGCATGTGCTGCGGGCGGAAAAGGGCTTTATCATTGTTGGCCAGGAAACAGACGGCACGGTCACCCCGCTGGATTTGGGCATGGGCTGGATTGTATCGAAGAAAAAGCCCGATTTTATCGGCAAGCGGGCATTGGCCCGAACCTCTATGGCTGATCCGACACGCAAGCAGCTGGTGGGGCTGAAATCACTGGATGGGCGGGTGATACCCGAAGGGGCGCACGCGGTTCTGGACCCGCAGCAACCGCCGCCAATGGAGATGCTGGGTCAGGTGACCTCCTCTTACTTTTCGCCCAATCTGAGAGTCCCGATAGCGATGGCGCTCTTGAAAGGCGGGCATCAGATGATGGGCCAGCGTGTATTCCTGCCGATGCTGGATGGCCAGCCGCCGATAGAGGCAGAAATCACCAGCACAGTATTTTATGATCCAAAAGGAGAGCGGCGCGATGGCTGAGATGACCAAATATATGGTGACCGGCCAGCCGGGCGCGGCCGGGCTGGCGCTGGCCTCTTTTGACAATCCGCAGGGCGGGCCTGCCGGGCTGACGCTGGCGGAGCTGGCCTTTGCCGGCAAGATCACACTGCGCGGGGACGGCGAAACAGCCAGAATAGCAGGCCAGATAGCAGGCTGCCAGCTGCCAGACGGGCCGGGCCGGGCAGCAATCGCCAGCAGCCGGATTCTGGCCTGTCTGGGGCCGGATGAATGGCTGCTTTTGTGTGAGGCGGGGGCGGAGACAGGCTTGCTGAAACAGCTGCACAGCCAGCTGGCCGGCACGCACAGCGCGGCGGTAGATGTCAGCGATGCGCTGGTCGCCTGGCAGCTGGGCGGTGATCAAATGCGGCGCGTTCTGGCCAAGGGCTGCGCGCTGGACTTGCACCCCCGCCAGTTTGCCGCGGGCCGCTGCGCCCAGACCATGCTCTCCCATGCCGGGGTTACCCTTATCTGCACGGCCCCGGATAGCTTTATGCTGCTCTGCCGGACCAGCTTTGCCGCCTATACCGCCAGCTGGCTGGCTGATGCGGCAGCTGATTGCGGGCTGCGCTGGGGATAGGGGAAACGCGCCCCGGCAGCTGAGATAAAAGAGCCGGGATCTCCCCGGCTTTTTTGTTGCCTGCCTCTTTGTTGTGATCATCACCGGGCTTTTGATTGTGGCCTTATCAGGATTGATCCTGAGACCCTTGCAGCCGAATGTGACAATCCTGAAATCGAAAAGACCATTTCAAAAAAGAAGCTCAAGCCAGAAACGGCCCCGCATAAAGAGGCGCTTGAATGGGCGCGGGAAAATCAACCCCTCTTCACCGGCCCCTAATATTCCGCATCTGGCAGGGCGTCCATGCGCTGATCGATAAAGGCGCGCAGGGCCTCATCAAGGGCCGGGTCCAGCGGCGGGGCTTCATAGCTCTCCAGCATCTTGGCTGCACGGGCGCGGGCGCGGGCCTCTGCCTCAACACTGCCTTCAGCCAGCCATTGCTCAAAAGTGCCGTAATCAGCCAGGCCGGAGCGCCAAAACGCGGTCTCAAAATTGGCTTGCGTATGGGCGGCCCCCAGAAAATGCTGGCCCGGGCCGGTCTCGCGCAGCGCATCCATCGCCTGACCATTTTCCGACATATCAATACCGGCCACCATGCTGGACATCATGGTCAGCTGATCCGCATCCAGCAGCAGCTTGGCAAAATCCGCCACCAGCCCGCCTTCCAGCCAGCCTGCGGAATGCAGCGCAAAATTCACCCCGCCCATGACAGTTGGCAAAATCGTATGGGCTGATTCATAAGCGGCCTGGGCATCAGCTGTCTTGGAGGCAGTCAGCGAGCCACCGGAGCGGAACGGCACACCCAGACGGCGGGCCAGCTTGGAGCAGGCATAAAGCACCTTGGCCGGTTCCGGCGTGCCAAAGGTCGGGGCCCCGGACTGCATCGAAATAGAGCTGGCAAAACTACCAAAAATCACCGGCGCACCGGGCTTGACAGCCTGGGCAAAAGCAATGCCGGACATCGCCTCGGCCAAAGTTTGGGTCAGCGTGCCGGCCACTGAGACCGGGCTCATCGCCCCGGCCAGAATAAAAGGTGACAAAACCGTTCCCTGGCCAGCCCGCGCATAAACCTTCAGCGCGCCCAGCATGGTATCATCCCAGACCATCGGCGAATTGGCATTGATCAGCGATACCATCACACAATTCTGTGCGACAAATTCCTCACCAAAGACGATTTTGGCCAGGCTGACCGAATCTTCAGCCCGCGTCGGGGCGGTCACCGACCCCATAAAGGGCTTGTCGGAATATTTGATGTGTGAATAGACCATTTCCAGATGCCGCTTGGTCACCGGCAAATCGACCGGCTCACACAAGGTGCCGCCGGAATGATGTAGCCCGGGCAGCATATAGACCAGCTTGACGAAATTGCGGAAATCCTCAATCTCAGCATAGCGGCGTTCACCGGCCAGATCGCGCACAAAAGGCGGGCCATAGACCGGGGCAAAGACCAGATTATCGCCGCCTACCTCTACCGAACGGGCCGGGTTGCGCGCGTGCTGGGTGAATTGGGCAGGCGCGGTGGCACAAAGCTGGCGGGCCAGACCGCGCGGGAAATGCACCCGCTCACCCTGCACATCACAGCCAACCCCGCGCAGAATATCCAGCGCTTCGGGATCATCGCGAAAATCAATGCCGATTTCCTCCAGCACTGTTTCGGCATTGGCCTCAATAATCTCGGCAGCCTCATCATGCAGAATATCAATCGGCGGCACGGCGCGGGTGATATAGGCCTGGGCCTCAGCTGCCGCGCTGGCTGACCGGGCCTGACGGCGGGCATCGCGTCCGCCGCCGCGGCGACCGCGCTTCATTTCCGGGTTCTCCTGTGGGGCCTCTTTTATGCTCTCATCGCTCATTGGACAGTTCTCCGTTAAATGGGCAATCAAATACCGATTTGGCGATCAGGTGCGCAAATGGCTGTTATCCGGGTCAAACGGGCTTTCGGCAATGACCTCTGCCTGATAGCGGCTACCCAAAATATCTATTTCAATCATCGTGCCTTCGGTGGCCAGCTCCGGCTTCAGCATCGCCAGCGCAATCGAATGGCCCACCCGGAACCCATAACCGCCAGAGGTGGCCCGCCCGACCAGCTTTCCATCCAGATAAAGCGGATTACCGCCAATAGCATCTGCATCCTTTGTGTCATGCACTTTCAGCGTCACAAAGGCATTGTCAAAGCCGCGCTGCTGCCAGTCCAGCAGACCCTGACGGCCAATGAAATCCTCTTTTTGCATCTGCACAAACCGATCAAGGCCGGATTCAAAGGCGGCATATTCAATGCTCATCTCGGTGCCCACCAGCCGGTAGGATTTCTCCAGCCGCATCGCATCCATCGCCCGAATACCAAAAGGCTTCAGCCCAAACTCTGCCCCGGCTTCCATCAGCCGATCAAAAATATGGTTCTGAAATTCAATCGGGTGATGCAGCTCCCAGCCCAGCTCGCCGACAAAATTAACCCGCGCCGCCAGTGTCGGGGCCAGCCCGACATCTATCTGCTTGGCGGTCAGCCATTTGAAATGGTCATTGGTAAGGTCGGTGCGGGTCAGCTTTTCCAGAATCGCGCGCGATTTTGGCCCGGCCAGCACCAGCACCCCTATCGCATTGGTCAGATCGGTAAAGCTGACCGAGCGATCCTGCGGCATATGTTTTTTAATCCAGTCATGATCCAGACGCTGGGCCGCGCCAGCTGAGACCAGATAAAAGCTCTCAGCACTCTCCCGCATAATGGTAAATTCAGAATGCACACCGCCACGCGGGGCCAACGCATGGGCCAATATTACCCGCCCTTCAGATTTCGGTAGCCGGTTGGCGATCAGCCGCTCCAGAAATGCCTCAGCGCCGGGGCCTTCAATCCGGCATTTGGCAAAGGCAGACATATCAAGCAGCCCGGCATTTTCTGCAACATTGCGGACTTCACGGCCCACATGGTCAAACCAGCCAGACCGGCGGAAAGACCAGCTGTCTTCTTGCGGTGTGCCTTGCGGGGCAAACCAGTTCGCCCGTTCCCAGCCAAATTTCTGGCCAAAGACCGCACCCAGCGCCTTCAGCCTGTCATAGCAGGGGGCGGTGCGCAGCGGGCGGCCTGCCTCGCGTTCCTCATCCGGGTAATGGATGGTGAAGACATTGGCATAGGCTTCTTCATTTTTCTCAATAAGATAGCTTTTTGTCGCATAGCTGCCAAAGCGGCGCGGATCAACGCCGTTCATATCAATGGTCGGCTCACCCTCAACAATCCATTCGGCCAGCTGCCAGCCGGCCCCGCCCGCAGCGGTGATGCCAAAACTATGCCCCTCACTCAGCCAGAAATTCGGCAAATCCCAGGCCGGGCCGATGATCGGGCTGCCATCCGGGGTATAGGCAATCGCGCCATTATAGACTTTTTTCACGCCCACCTCACCAAAGGCCGGCACGCGGGCAATGGCAGATTCAATATGCGGCATCAGCCGTTCCAGATCCTCTTGGAACAGCTCATATTCTGACCCGTCATCCGGCCCGTCCACATAACAGGCCGGGGCGCCCATCTCATAGGGGCCGAGGATAAGCCCGCCATTTTCCTCACGCATATACCAGCTGGAATCAGATTCCCGCAAAACCCCCATTTCCGGCAGACCCTTGGCCTGACGCTCCTGAATGGCTGGATGCGGCTCGGTTACGATATATTGATGCTCAACCGGAATGACCGGAATATCCAGCCCGACCATCGCCCCGGTCTGGCGGGCAAAATTGCCGGTTGCCGAGACGATGTGCTCTGCCGTGATCTCGCCCTT